>JACOSF010000220.1 GCA_016179005.1 Acidobacteriota bacterium
GCCGGCCCGGTGCAGACGTCAATCTCCTCGATGGTCATGTCCAGTTCTTTCATCAGCCGCACTACGTTCAGCATCGAAAACGTGCCGATGCGGTTGGCGATGAAGTTGGGCGTGTCCTTGGCCACCACCACGCCCTTGCCCAGCCGCCGGTCGCAGAACTCGCCCAGCGTTTCCAGTACCTCGGATTTCGTTTTCGGCCCGGCGACCAGCTCCACCAACTTCATGTACCGCGGCGGGTTGAAGAAGTGCGTGCCCGCCCAGTGTTCCTGGAAATCGTCGCTGCGCCCTTCGGCGATGGTGTGGATGGGCAGGCCGCTGGTGTTGGTGGTGATGATGGTTCCCGGCTTGCGGAATTTTTCCACGCGCTCGAACAGGGAGCGTTTGATGTCCAGCCGCTCGGCCACGGCTTCGACGATCCAGTCCGCCTCGCCGCACCACGCCAGGTTGTCGTCGAAGTTGCCGGTGGTGATCCGCCGCGCGCCGTCCGCCTGGAAGAACGCCGCCGGGCGCGACTTCCGCGCCGCCTCGAGGCCCGCCTTGACGATGCGGTTGCGCACCGCCGGGCTTTGCAGCGTCAAGCCTTTCGCCGCTTCGTCTTTGGTCAACTCGCTGGGCACGATGTCCAGCAGATAGCAGGGCACCCCGGCGTTGGCCAAGTGCGCGGCAATCCGCGCGCCCATCGTTCCGGCTCCGAGAACGGCAACTTTTTCAATGCGTCGCATGATGTGGTCTCTCTTCCGTGGAAAGCAGCACGGCTCGGCGGATGTAGCGCCGGTTGCCGAAGCGTCGGGATCGCCGGCTCTGTCGGGCGGGCAAAATCGCCAGCGGGACCTGGCGCTACGGCGCACCACCACCGCGGGCGGGCGAGGGACGAGGTTACATTTCGCGCGTTCCCCTGGTCAATCAAAAACGCGCAGGACAAGCTGGAGCCTTCCCTGCAGGAGTGACCATCTCGCTACCTTTGCTTTACACCGCCGTTCTGGCATCCTTTTGCCGGGTTACAGTGTCCAATAGATAGGCCCAGCGGAAACGAGACCCATCTTGGGTGTGGCGAAAAACTGGTTGCACGGTCTGGCGGAAGGTTTGCGCGGCTTCACCCGCGGCGGCAAGCGCGTGGACGAAAAGCGCCGCCCGCGCGTCGGCCTGGCACTGGGCGGAGGCTTCGCCCGCGGCATCACTCACATCGGCGTGCTGAAGGCGCTCAGCGACGCCAAGATCCCCATAGACTGTATTGCCGGCACCAGCGTGGGCGCGCTGATCGCCGCCGCTTATGCCACCGGAGTCCCGCTCGAAAAAATGCAGCGCCGCGCCACGGCCACGCGCTTCGCGGACTTCGGCAAGTGGCGCCTGTCCCGCATGGGATTCGCCTCCAACGAGCGTCTCGAGCGCTACCTGTATCAGATTTCGCTGTTCACGCGTTTCGAGCAGACCAAAATCCCTCTGGCCATTGCTGCCACCGACCTGGGCAGCGGGGAAGCGGTCTATTTCACCGAGGGCGAAATCGGTCCTGCGCTGCGCGCCTCCTGCGCCTATCCCGGATTGTTCCTGCCGGTCGAGCACCAGGGCCGCATCCTGGTGGACGGCTTTCTTGCCTCGCCGGTGCCGGTGGATGCAGTCAAGCGCCTCGGCGCCGATTTCGTGATTGCCGTGTGGCTGGAATCCGCCGGGAAAGGCGAACAGCCCGATAACGTCGTCGAAGTGATCAGCCGGTCGTTCGCCATCATGCAGCGCAACGCCGATGACCGCTGGCGCCGCAAGGCCGACGTGGTGGTCGAGCCCGACGTATTCCATTTTGCTT
This sequence comes from Acidobacteriota bacterium, assembly GCA_016179005.1. GTDB lineage: Bacteria > Acidobacteriota > Terriglobia > Acidiferrales > UBA7541 > JACQDE01. Next base: position 1,799 of record JACOSF010000220.1, read on the forward strand.
GGGACGACTTCCTGCAGACGCCGCAGCTCATCGCCGCCGGCGAAGCCGCCACCCGCTCCGCCATTCCCAAGATTCGCGCCGCGCTCGCTCCGCACGAGCGCCTCCCCGCCGCCCGCACGGTATACCCGTAGGACAGGCTTTCTAGCCTGTCCGGAAACCATCGTTCCGTCTGAGCTGGACAGGCTGGAAAGCCTGTCCTACGAAGCACCACTGATTTCCACTTTTACAGTTTTTCCGTTTCCTTTGCCGCGCTTCGTCAGCCATTCGCTCATCGCAGCGGCCAACCGCTGCGGGTCCACGCGCAGGCTGGCTTCCAGCGCGCCTTCGCCGGTGGGCAGCGTATCATCGAATTCCGCCGACCCGGTGAAGTTGCGCATGCAGAACGCGTCCAGCCATTCCAGCGGGCACGGCCGCCGTTCTGCGCTCACGATTACTTCCACCTTCAATTTCCGCGCGTACATGACAGGAAGTATAGACCACGATACTCCCTTGCTTGCATTTCCTCGTTGGGGGGCCTAGAATTTTTCCTAGCCGCCGCGCAAGCCCGCTTTGGCGGCGCCGAGCCGCCTCGAACTTCGCGGCCTTTCCCGGTCCGGCCCCGTGACCGGGCGATCAGCCCCGGGCTCCACAACTGGAGGAATCGTGTCTACCCCCCTCGAACAATGGGTTGAACAGCAAGCCGCGCATACGCGGCCGAAAAACATTCATTGGTGCGACGGTTCTGATGCCGAAATCGCGCAGTTGAACGAGATGTTGCTGCGCAACGGCACCTTCACCGCACTGAATGAAAAGACCTATCCGAACTGTTATCTCAGCCGCTCCAATCCCAACGACGTGGCCCGCACCGAGCACGTCACCTTCATCTGCTCCCGCAACAAAGAAGACGCCGGCCCCACCAACAATTGGATGGCGCCTGCCGAAGCCAAGGAAAAAGTCGGCGCGCACTTCAAGGGCTCCATGGAAGGCCGCACGATGTACGTGGTGCCGTACATCATGGGCCCGGTCAGCTCGCCCATCAGCAAAGTCGGCGTGCAGCTCACCGACAGCGCCTACGTCGCCGCGAACATGCGCATCATGACGCGCATGGGCAAAGTGGCCACGGAACGCCTCGGCAACTCCGCCGAATTCGTTCCCGGACTGCACAGCCTCGGTGACGTGAATCCCGACCGCCGCTTCATCTGCCATTTTCCCGAGGAAAAACTCATCTGGAGCTTCGGCTCCGGCTACGGCGGCAACGCACTGCTCGGCAAAAAGTGTTTTGCGCTGCGCATCGCCAGCGCCATGGCCCGCGAGCAGGGCTGGATGGCGGAGCACATGCTCATCCTCGGCCTCGAGGATCCCTCCGGCAAAGTCACTTATCTGGCCGCGGCGTTTCCGTCTGCTTGCGGCAA
>JACOSF010000212.1 GCA_016179005.1 Acidobacteriota bacterium
CATGCGCACCCTCGTCGTCGGCGGGCATACCCGCAACATCGGCAAATCCGCTTTGGTGGTGGACATCATCCGCGCCTTTCCGGAGGCTGGCTGGACGGCCGTGAAAATCACCCAGCACGGCCACGGCGTCTGCGCCATCAATGGTGAAGACTGTGACCGCGCTCCGGTGGACCACGGCTTTGCGCTCGACGAAGAACAGGACCGCTCAAACCGCACGGACACCTCGCGCTTCCTCGTCGCTGGTGCTGCCCGGTCCCTCTGGGTGCGCACGCGACAGGGCGGCCTGGGGGAGTTCCTCCCGCGGCTGTGGCGGGAAATCGCCTCGGCGTCCAACGTAATCATGGAAAGCAATTCGGTTCTGGAGTTCCTGCGGCCCGAGCTGTACCTGGCGGTGCTCGACCCGGCGAAGGCGGATTTCAAGGACTCGGCCCGGCGTTTTCTCCACCTTGCCGATGGCTTCGTCCTGCGCGCGCCGTTGGAGGGCGCCCCCTGGCTTCAGGCCAACGAAAGCCCGCCGCTAGTACCTTCCTCTGTTCTGGAAGGGAAGCCCTGCTTCGAGCAACCGCTGGGCGCCAAGCTTCCGGCAGAACTGGTCAAATTCATCTGGCAGCGGTTTTTCACCCATTCGCATCTCACTGGGGGGCACTCGACAGATATTTCTTGTTGACCATATGTGATTCTACGACCATAATCGTTTGTTTTACGGAACTTAGCTGTTTGTCATTCAGGGGCGGATGGATTAGAGCACTGGGGGCAATTGCCGTTCCCCGTCAATCCGAGGCGCCCCCGCGCCTTGCAGCCCGCTGGTTATTATTCCGTACGCATGCCCAGCTCGACAGTGGTGATTGTTTTGTTCAAATTTGATAGAAGAGGCCTTCATGGGTGAAGGGGCAGAACTAGAACTGGATCCGTTGCCGGGCAGGCGACTGACCTATACTGAACCCGCCGTTGAGGAACGTCTAGACGACGCCGTGGATCGCGGCGTCCGCTACCTCCTTTCGATCCAACATCGCGAGGGATACTGGCTGGGGGAACTCGAGGCCGATACCACCCTCGAATCCGATTACATCCTCTATTTGCACATCCTGGGAAGGCTTGAACGCACCCGCGTCGTCAAGCTCGCCAACCAGGTCCGCCGCAAGCAACTTCCCGACGGCGGCTGGAGCGTATACGAGGGCGGCCCTTCGGAGTTGAACGCCACGGTGAAGGCCTACCTGGCCCTGAAGATTGCGGGCGATTCTACCCATTCGCCGCATATGACTCGGGCCTGCGCGCGGGTGCATGAACTGGGCGGCATGGAGCACACCAACTCCTTCACACGTTTCTATCTTGCGCTGGTGGGTGTCGCGGACTGGGAAATGGTCCCCGCTGTTCCGCCGGAGTTGATGCTTTCTCCGGACTGGTTCTATCTGAACATTTACGAGATGTCTTCCTGGACGCGCGCCATTGTCATCCCGCTGATGATTTTGTACTGTTTGAAGCCGCATTGGCCGCTGCCGGAGCACGCCCGCGTGGACGAGCTGTTCCGCGACCCGCAGAACAAGACTGCAGCCTTCGCTTGGGACTCCCAGCTTCTCACTTGGCGCAATTTCTTTCTGGCGCTGGACCGCATCTTCAAGCTGTACGAACGAATTCCCTTCAAGCCATTTCGGGACGAGGCTCTGGACCGTGCCCGCCAATGGCTGATCGACCATCTCCAGCGCAGCGACGGCCTGGGCGCAATCTACCCGGCGATGATGAACTCAATTTTCGCGCTGCTCGCGCTCGGACACCCGCCCGATGATCCACTGACAGCCCGCGAAATCAGCCAGTTGGCGCGCTTTGAAATCGAGGAGGACGATACGATTCGCCTCCAGCCCTGCCTGTCCCCCGTGTGGGACACGGCCATCGCCATGGTCGCGCTGGAAGAAGCAGGCCTTCCGCCTGACCATCCCTCGCTGATCAAAGCGGCGCGCTGGATGCTTGACCAGCAGATCCTCGGCCCCGGCGACTGGCAGGTGAAGAATGGCAACACCAAGCCCGGCGGCTGGGGTTTCGAGTTCCGCAACGACTTCTATCCGGACATCGACGACACCGCGTTCGTCCTGCAGGCCCTGCAGCGCGTGGATTTTCCGGACCGCCCGCGCATGGAGGAGGCCATCCGCCGCGGCCTCACCTGGATGCTTTCCATGCAGAACCGCGACGGCGGCTGGGGCGCATTCGACCGCGACAACGATTGCGCCATCCTCACGCAGGTGCCCTTCGCGGACCACAACGCGATGACTGACCCCTCCACCGAGGACGTCACCGCGCGCGTGATCGAATGCCTCGGCCGCTTCGGCTGGAATGCGTCGCACCCCATCGTGAAGCGCGCCCTGTCTTATCTTCAGCGCGAACAGTGCCCGGATGGTTCCTGGTACGGCCGCTGGGGCGTGAACTATGTCTATGGCACGAGCGGCGTACTGCGCGCGCTGGAAGCGCTTGGCCTCGCCGACCGTGACGACGCCCAACTGGCCGCGCAGTGGCTCCGCTCCGTCCAGAATCCCGATGGCGGTTTCGGGGAAACCTGCGCATCGTATGAAGACGAAGAGATGAAGGGCAAGGGGCCCAGCACGCCTTCGCAGACCGCCTGGGGCCTCATCGGGCTGCTCGCTGCCGCTCAGCCCAACGACCCCGCCGTGATGGGCTCGATCCGCTACCTGACGCAGCACCAGAAAGACAGTGGCACCTGGGCCGAAACGGCCACCACCGGCACCGGTTTCCCGACGGTGTTTCACCTGAAATATCATCTCTACCGGATTTATTTCCCGCTGTACGCTCTGGCGCGCTTTCGCAATATTCAAAAGGGCGCGGAGCCCTTCTGTGGCGTGCTGGTCTCGCCGCATCAATTTGAGCGCCGCAATGGGGCGCGGGTGAGCCGATGAGGTTTCCACTCAAACTGACGGCGAACCTGACCCAATACATCGTGGGCAAGAAAATGTCCGGGGCGGGGAAGTTTCCCCTCGTGCTGATGCTCGAGCCGCTGCATGCCTGCAACCTCACCTGCACCGGCTGCGGGCGCATCCGCGAGTACAAGTCCACCATCAGCGAGATGATCAGCGTGGAGCAGTGCGTGGCCGCCTCTGAGGAATGCGGCGCCCCGGTGGTCTCCGTCTGTGGCGGCGAGCCGCTCATCTACCCGGAGGTGGACCGCCTCGTGCGCGAGCTGCTCGACCGCGGGCGGCACATCTACCTCTGCACCAACGGCATGTTCGTCCGCAAGCGCCTGCATGAGTTCAAGCCCACGTCTAATTTTTTCTGGAACATTCACCTGGACGGGCTCGAACGCACGCATGACCTGTGCGTGGAGCGCGACGGCGTCTTCCGCGAGGCTGTCGAAGGCATCAAGGCCGCCAAGGCCGCCGGTTTTCTGGTGTGCAGCAACACCACCATCTACAAGGAAACCGACATCCACGAGATTGCCGAGTTGTACGAATTCCTGGCCGGGCTGGGCGTAGATGGCTACATGGTCTCGCCGGCGTATTCGTACAGCGCCGTGCAGACCAAAGACGTTTTCATGTCGCGCGAGGAAATCCGCGAAAAATTCCGCCTGGCGTGCACGCTGCTTGAAAAGTACAACCTGATGATGTCGCCCATCTACATGGAGTACCTGCGGGGCGAGCGCGAGCTGATGTGTACGGCCTGGGGCAACCCCACCTACAACCCGCGCGGATGGAAGGGGCCCTGCTACCTGATGACCGACGCGCATCACGACTCCTTCAAGGATTTCGTCGAAAAAACGCCGTGGGATTCCTACGGTCGCGGCCGCGACCCGCGCTGCGAGGATTGCATGGTCCACGTGGGCTTCGAACCCTCGGCCGTGCTCGGCGCGCACCGCAAACTCGGCGACAACTGGAAAATGCTCAAGTGGCAACTCACCGGGCAGATGGGCGGCGGCAACGGCCGGAAAAACGGTTCGAACGGCCGCACTAATGGCCACGGCAATGGAAATGGCAGCGGCAATGGCCATGCGTCGCCGCACGCGGGGACGCACCCTGCG
>JACOSF010000129.1 GCA_016179005.1 Acidobacteriota bacterium
AAGCTGGAAGGCAAGGCTTCGGCGGCGCGGCGCCCGGACCAGATCGCGGTCGCCGGAGAGTTGAGCATGCAGGTGCAACGCGCGCTGGGAAGACTCTCACCGGATTTGCGCGAAGCGGTGATCCTGCGCGACCTGCAGGGGCTCGACTACCGGGAGATTCAGGATGTGCTGGAAGTGCCGGAGGGCACGGTGAAGTCCCGCATCAACCGCGGCCGAATCGAATTAGCGCGGCTGCTGGAACAAATGGGCGTGCGCCGGCCACCGCCGTAAACGGGAGTAAACGATGAACTGGAAATGCGAACAAATTGAGGAACGGCTGAGCGAGCACCTGGACGGGCTGCTGGACGCCACGGAACGCGCCGCGTTCGAGAGCCACGTGGCGGGCTGCGCACAGTGCCGCGCGCTGGTGGCGCAGGTGAGCGGAGCACTCGCGCAGGTTCACCGTCTGGAGATGATGGAAGAGCCGTTGGGGCTGGCGACCGCGATTCTGGACCGGACGCTGGGCCCACGGGCGCCGAAGAAGAGTTGGAAAGCATTTGGATGGCTGCAACCGTTGTGGCAACCGCGGATGGCGATGGGATTTGCGACGGTGGTGCTGTTCGGCGTGGTGACTCTGCAAGCGATGGGCGTGCAGGTGAACAACATCACCTGGAGCGACCTGCATCCGGTGAAGCTCTTCCACGCAAGCACGCGGCAGGCGCACCTGATCTACGCGCGCGGGGAAAAATTTGTGAGTGACCTGCGCGTGGTGTACGAGATTCAGTCGCGGCTGCGTCCGGCGCAGGAAGAACCGCCTGCCCCTCAACAGCAACCGCCGCCGAAGGCCAACCCGCAAGACAAGCCGAGCCGCGAGAGTAACTGGCTGAATGATCCGGCGTGCCGGCTGTGCGTGCTGACAACAGCTTTGAGCAGCGTCCCCGGAAGGAGCATGCGATGAGCAACGAGGCAACCATGCAGAGCGAAACCCGAGGCTTCTGCCGGAACTGCGGCACGCCCCTGACGGCGGAGACCCTGCGCGATGTGAGCGGCACGCTCTACTGCGAGCCGTGCCTGGCGCGGCTGGTGGCCCAGTCGGCGCAGCCGCAAGCGGCCGCGGGCGCGGGCAGCCCCGTGCTGGCGGCGATCATGGGCATGATCCCCGGGCTGGGCGCGGTGTACAACAGCGAATACGCGAAAGCACTGATCCATTTCTTGATTTTCGTGGGACTGGTGACCACGGCCAACCACGGAGGCCCACAGCCCTTGACGGGACTCATGATCGCCGGCTTGTTCGTGTACATGCCCGTAGAGGCGTACTTGACCGCGCGAGCAAAAATGTACGGGCAGAAACCTCCCACTCCACTGGGCGGCTGGGAATCGCGAATTCCCATCGGCCCCATCCTGCTCATCAGTTTCGGAGTCCTCCTGTTGTTGGACAAGTTTGAAGTCCTCAATCTCGACAAGCTGTCGGAGTACTTCCTGCCGATCCTGCTGATCGTGGGCGGCGTGCTGTGGATGTTGCGGCGGCGCGCGGGGAACGGATCATCGACGGAGGCATCCAGCCATGAGTAACGGAATGAGGTGCCGATGTGCGCGGTGCATGTGCAGCGGGCTGATGGGCCCGGTGGTGCTGATCACGCTGGGGGTGCTGTTCCTGGTCGGGAAAATGAATGTGGGGTACGGCTTCGGCGACCTGTGGCCGGTGTTGCTCATCGTCATCGGGCTGGTGAAAATCGCCCAAGCGATGGCTTCGACCGAAGGGCACACCGGGCCAGGCCAGCCGGGACAGCCGGGTCAGTGAGGAGAGCATGAACGCAAACAGACCAAGACGGCGCCCCATCTTCAGCGGACTCATCCTGATCCTGCTGGGCTGCCTGCTGCTAGCGCAGAATTTCCGGCCGGAACTGCGGGTATGGGAAATGTTCCGAGAGTTCTGGCCAGTGCTGCTGATCATTTGGGGCCTGGCCAAGATGTTTGACTACTTCGCGGCGCGGCGAACCGGCGACGCGGCTCCACCGGCGTTCACCGGCGGCGAGTTTTTCCTGCTGCTCCTGCTGTTCGCGTTCGCTGGGGCGATGGGCTTCTTCGACTGGGCGCGCAACAATCCGGACATGAACATTGATTGGGGACCCTGGGAGCAGCGGTACTCGTTCAGCGAGGAAACGGTCCAAAAAAACGTGAAGCCGGCGGCGTCCATTACGATTTCGACCGAGTATGGCGACATCACCGTGCTGCCGGAAGACGCGCCGGACATCCGCGTGGTGGCGCTGAAGAGCGTAGGCCACGTCGGGGTCGGGAACGAGAACAGCGCGAAAGAGCGCGCGGACCAGGTGAAAGTAGAAATCCGCGAGGACGCCGGCGTCTATACCGTGCGGCCCGTGGACCAGAAGAGCGGCAGGCGCGTAACCGTGGACCTGGAAGTGCACGTGCCCAGGCAGGCGGGCATGGACGCGCGCACCGGACGCGGCACGGTGAAGATTACCGGGCTCGCCGGAAATATTTCAGTTGATTCGCGGCACGGTGATGTGGAAATCCGCGACGCCGGAAAGGACGTCCAGGCGCAGATCCGCAGCGGCGCGCTGCGAGTGAGTAACGTGAAGGGCAACGTGCGCGTGAGCGGGCGCGGCGGCGGCGGTGTTGATATTGACGTGAGCGACGTGACAGGGGACGCGTCCATCGAGGGCGAATTCGGCGGGCCCATCCGGGTGAAAAACGTGGCCCGCAGCGTGCGCTTCCTCTCCCAGCGGACCGACCTGACCATCGGCGCGCTAGCCGGGCGGCTGGAACTGGACAGCGGGGACCTGCGCGTGTACGACGCCAACGGCAGCGTGACCCTGACCACGTCGCACAAGGACATCCGCATGGACAATGTCAACGGGCGCATCCGGATTGACAACAAGAAGGGCAACGTCGAGCTGCGGCTCAAGAACGCGCCCAAGGACGAAATCGAAGTAAACAATGAGTCCGCCCGGATCGATGTGGCGCTGCCAGCCAGCTCCGCATTCGATATTCTGGCCACGTCGCGAAACGGCGATATTGACACCGGTTTCGAAGGTCCCGAACTGAAAAGGTCGGATGAGAACGGCACAGCCAAGCTGGAGGGAAAAATCGGCAACCGCGGGCCGCAAATCCGGCTGAAGACCACGTACGGGACAGTGAGCGTGCGGAAAGGGCCATAGGGCAGGATTTCAGGATTCAGGTCGCAAAGGGCGGGCGAAAGCCTGCCCTTTTCATTTTATCGCGCAAGAAGTTGATCGAGAGTTGTGAAGAAATTGGGGAAAGAAACAGCAGCACAAGCGGCGTCGCGAATGACAGATGGGCCCTCCGCGCCGAGCGCCGCGACGGCGCAGGCCATGGCGATGCGATGGTCGCCGCGCGGGTCCACTTTCGCGCCACGCAGTTTCCCCGCGGACTTCCCTTTCACCTTCAATCCGTCCGGAAACTCTTCTACTTTCGCGCCCATGCGACGGAGGTTTTCCGCGAGCGCGGCGATGCGGTCGGATTCCTTGACGCGCAGCTCGCGGGCGTCGCGGATTTCCATGCCCTGCTCGGTGAAGGGGCCCAGCGCGGCGAGCATGGGCAGCTCGTCAATCAATTGCGCGACGAGCGGGCCGGAGATGACGCCGCCGGCCAGCGGCGCGTGGCAAATGGCGACGTCCCCGGAGAGTTCGCCGTGGTGCATTTCCACATTCACCAGACTGATGGGCGCGCCCATAGTGGCCAGCACATCGAGAATAGCGGTGCGCGTGGGATTCAGGCCGCAGCCGGTGATGAGCAGGTTCGAGCCGGGAAGAATCAGCGCGGCAGCGAGAAAGAAAACCGCGGAAGAAATGTCGCCGGGCACAGCCAGTTGGCGCCCTTCGAGGCGCGGACCGCCGGCGACGCGGACGTTGCCTCCGCTGGTGCGGACATCCGCGCCGAATTCCGCGAGGGCCAGCTCGGTGTGGTCGCGCGTGCGAACCGGCTCGCTAACGGAGGTCTCCCCCGGAGCAAACAGCCCGGCGAGCAGGATGGCCGACTTCACCTGGGCGCTGGGCACGGGCAGGGAGTAGTCAATTGCGTTTAGAGCGGCGCCGGTGATTTCGAGCGGAGCAAACTGGGCGTCGCGGGCGCGAATTCGTGCGCCCATCTGCGCGAGCGGTTCCATCACGCGGCGCATGGGGCGGCGGCGGAGCGAGGCATCGCCGGTGAGCGTGGAGGCGAACGACTGTCCGGCGAGAACGCCGGCGAGCAGGCGCATGGTGGTGCCGGAATTTTCCGCGTCGAGCTTTTTCTTCGGAGCTTTCAATCCGCGCAGGCCTTTGCCGTGGATGCAGACGCGGTCCTTTTCTATGTCCACGGAAACGCCGAGGCGGCGGAGACACTCGAGCGTGCTGCGACAGTCGGCGGCAGGAGAAAAGTTGTGGATCTCGCTGCGGCCTTCGGCCAGCGCGGCAAGAATGGCATAGCGGTGGGAGATGGACTTGTCTCCGGGGACGGAGAGCGCGCCGGAGATGGCGCGCGCGGGGAAAATGGTCTGCTTCGCCACGGGAGGATTCTAGCACGGCGGAATTGGAGACCCGTGGAGCGGAGAAGCTGGGTGACGAAGCAACGCTGGGGAGGGCAAAGGAATCCGATTGTCCGTGGTATGATGGCCATTCGATGAACAGGAAAACTTGGACTGTGAAGTTGCTTACCTGCGCGGCAGTCGTGCTGGCCGCATCTCTAACTCTCCCTTCTCTTGCTTTGGACGAGCCGCCGATTATCCCGCTTGACCAGATCAAGCCCGGCATGAAGGGCGTGATGTACACGATCCTGGCCGGCGACAAGATTGAAAGCATCGAGCTGGAGGTCCTCGGCATCCTGCCCAACACGCTGGGCCCCAAGCAGGACATCATTCTGGTGGTGTTGCGTGGCGGGCTCGCCGACTTCAACGGCGTGGTGGCGGGCATGAGCGGCAGCCCGGTGTACATCGAAGGCAAGCTGGCGGGCGCGCTCTCCCTG
>JACOSF010000213.1 GCA_016179005.1 Acidobacteriota bacterium
CGTTGGAGGCAGGCATTAGAGGATGGACCCGCAAATTTCACGTCTGCGTAATCTGCGGATTTCTTATTTCTCGACCTTGCTGAGCAGCTCGACGAATTTCTGCTCGCGTTCTTGCTGGTCGAGCCCGCCGGTGGCTTCGGCGAGCTGAGTGATATTCATCGAGCAGAATTTCGGCCCGCACATGGAGCAGAATTTCGCTTCCTTGTAGAAATCGTCGGGCAGCGTTTCGTCGTGCATCCTGCGGGCGGTTTCGGGGTCGAGCGAAAGCGCGAACTGCTTTTCCCAGTCAAAGAGGAAGCGCGCGTAGCTGAGCGCGTCGTCGCGGTCGCGCGCTCCGGGACGCTTGCGCGCCACGTCGGCGGCGTGCGCGGCAATTTTGTACGCGATCACGCCCTGCTTCACGTCTTCGGCATTGGGCAGGCCCAGGTGCTCCTTCGGCGTGACGTAGCACAGCATCGAAGCACCGTGCCACCCGATCATCGCCGCGCCAATCGCGCTGGTGATGTGGTCGTAGCCCGGGGCAATGTCCGTCACCAGCGGCCCCAGCGTATAGAACGGCGCCTCCTGGCACATCTCCATTTCCTTTTCCACCTGCATCTGGATCTGGTCCATGGGGATGTGGCCCGGACCTTCGATCATCACTTGTACGTCGTGTTCCCAGGCAATTTTGGTGAGTTCGCCCAGCACCTTCAGCTCGGCGAATTGCGCGTCGTCGCTCGCATCCGCGAGGCAGCCGGGGCGCAGGCCGTCGCCGAGCGAGAAGCTGACGTCGTGCTTCTTGAAAATCTTGCACAGCTCGCTGAAGTTCTCGTACAGAAAATTTTCTTTCTGGTGATGGCTCATCCACAGCGCCAGCAGCGCGCCGCCGCGGCTGACGATGCCGGTGATGCGGTTGCGCACCAGCGGCAGATGCTCGCGCAGCACGCCCGCGTGAATGGTCATGTAGTCCACGCCCTGCTCGGCCTGCTCTTCGATCACTTCGAGCATCAAGCCGATGCTGAGGTCTTCTGCGCGCTTCACCCGCGCGATGGCCTCGTAAATCGGCACGGTGCCGATGGGCACCGGCGAGGCGTCGATGATCGCTTTGCGGATTTCGGGGATGTTGCCGCCGGTGGAGAGGTCCATCACCGTATCCGAGCCGAGATGCACGGCGTGGTGTAGCTTGGTCAGCTCTTCTTCAATGTTCGACGTGACCGCGGAATTTCCGATATTGGCGTTGATCTTGCACCGGAAGGCGATGCCGATGCCCATGGGCTCGAGGTTGCGGTGATTGATGTTGGCGGGAATAATCGCCCGGCCGCGGGCCACTTCGCTGCGCACCAGCTCCGGTTCCAGCCGTTCGCGCTTGGCGACAAACTGCATTTCTTCGGTGATCACGCCCTGCCGCGCCAGGTGCATCTGCGTGACGTTGCGCCCCACGCCGTTCCTGCTCGCTCCGGCGAGCCGCTTCTCAATCCACGCATCCCGTAAAGCCATGGTCTCCCCCCGTCCGACACTCCCAGCGTCTGGAGCGCACTGCGAAGATTTGATTATCGCACCGGGGATGGAGCGCCGCAACACGCGGCAAGGTAGCGCCGGCATCCTGCCGGCACTTTGAAGGTAGTCGCGACGGCGGCGTTACGCTCTGCGCAGCGTAAGCAGCGTAATTTCCGGCGGGGCGCCGATGCGCACCGGAACGCCGATCGTGCCCAAGCCGCGGTTCACGTAGAGGTGCGCGGTCTGCGAGGTGAGTTTCGAGCTTTGCGAGTACAGTCCGGCAACATAATCGGTCATGAACCGCGCGGGGTTGATCTGGCTGTCGAGGATTTCGACATTCACTTGCCCGCCGTGCGTGTGGCCGGCCAGGGTGAATTCGATGCCCATCTCGGCGGCGCGGTCGAAGGCGTTGGGATTGTGCGAGAGCAGAATGTTGGGCACGTCGCGGCGCACCAGCGGTTCGACACCGGCCAGCACCGGCAGGCGGCGCCCGTCCAGTCCGCGCATGCGCTGGTAGTCCACGCCGATCAGGTTCAGCGGCTGCCCGCGCCACAGGACCTCCGCGTTTTCGCGGCGCAACACGCGCAGACCTACCTTCCGCAGCACCTCAGTGGCGCGGTCTTCGCAGTCGGCATATATCTCATGGTTGCCCAGGCAGCCCCACACACCCAGCGGCGCGCGCAGTGCAGCCAGCTCTTCGGCGCATTCTTCGACCGAGTCATGCGCGCTGGTGATGAAGTCGCCGGTCACCACGGCCAGTTCGGCGCCGAGCTGGTTGGCCATGTCCACGGCGCGGCGGAGATCCTCGCGAGACATGTAGCCGCTCAGGTGAATATCGCTGATCTGCGCGATGCGCAGGCCGTCCAGCGCCGCCGGTAGATGGGCCAGAGGAATTTCCACTCGCTCCAGCGTGTAGCGCTTCCGCTCGGAAACCAAGCCGTAGAGCGTGCCGATAAACGGCACCGCGCCGGCGAAGTACGTGGCGGTACGAAAGAAATTGCGGCGCGAGAAATTCTCCGGCTCCGCGGAAGTGACTGCCTCCGCGGCGGGCTGCCTCGCGGCCGACGCAAAGCGGCGTCGGACAAACCCCCAAACGTGTTCCGTTCCTTGGACGGCCCGTATCAATACCCAGCCGCAAAACGA
>JACOSF010000256.1 GCA_016179005.1 Acidobacteriota bacterium
TCTGCTCGTTGATTTGCAGATCGCGGCGTCACTGCCCATCGTCGAGTAGCCCGAGTAATGCCAGTTAAGAGAGATTCTAAGTGACAGGAGCGAAATGAAAATGAAGAAGTTTGTGATGTTCGCTGTGATGCTTATCGTTGCGCTGGGCGCCGCCGCGCAGGCTCCAAAGCAAGTGGTTCTCCCTGCGGGATCGCCAATTCTAATTCGCATGATTGATTCACTGGACACCAGCAAGACCAACACGGGCCAGCTTTTTACCGGGACTCTCGAAACCGATCTTGCCGCCGGCGGGATAGTTGTCGCCAGAAGAGGTACCACCGTCCACGGCAAAGTGACCAAGTCCTCAAACGCACGCCGTTTGACTGGGAAATCCGAACTGCAGCTGGAACTCAAGGACATTGTGATTAACGGCATTGCGCATCCCATCGCCACCAGCGGATTTCAATCCAAAGGCAAAAGCGAGGGCGCGCAGACGTTGAAGAAGACGGCCGGCGGCGCCGGGCTCGGCGCAATCATCGGTGGAATCTCCGGCGATGCAGGGAAGGGTGCGGCCATCGGTGCAACTGCCGGCTTGGGCCTGGCCATGACCAAGAAGGGTGAGCCAATCCGAGTGCCCAGTGAATCGTTGCTGGAGTTTTCTCTAAAAGTAGCCACCACGCTGCCTGTCGCGCGGTAAGTTTATGCGCGCCGTGGAATCAGTTTCTGAACAGCCGAACTAACCTGACATGGAAACACGAATGCGAGCTTTTTTGAGGGGAGGAAAAATGAACCGACGACTACTGACATGGGCAATCTTTGTTCTCCTGTCGGGGGCAGCCACCGCGTTCGCGCAGCAGAAGGTCTTCATCGACTGGGATCATAAAGTCGATTTCTCCGGCTACCGAACCTACGCCTGGGCAGAGATTAAGAACCGTGCTCCCTCCGAGTTGACCCACAAACGCATCCTCGATTTCACGGATGAGCAACTCGCAAGCAAAGGTCTCCGGAAGGTGGACAGCAATCCGGATTTGTATCTCGTTTACAATGCCGGGACACAGCTCGTTTCTGAACTGTACGACCCCAACTATGTTCCCTGGGCCTCCGGAGGGGAAAATGTGAGTGAGACAGTCCTCCGACTGAAGGCAACATTGGTCATCGACCTTGTTGATGCCGGAAAGAAGCAACTTGTCTTTCGGGGAATTGCTAAGGACACGGTTTCGGAGGACCCCCAGCAAAACGCCAAGAAAGTGAAGAAGGCAGTGGAGAACATCTTTAAGCGATATCCGCCCAAGTGAAAAGGACGAATCGAGTGCGACGAGCGAATTCGCACTGAAAAAATAAAGAGGAGGTTGCGATGTATCCCAAGTCTACAAGCAGAACAACTCAAATCATGCTGGCCATGGCCCTTATCCTTTTCGGGTGCAGTGCCGTGCTGGCGCAAGATGTGAAATTCAACTTCATGCCGGGGACCGATTTTTCAAAATTCAAGACGTACAAGTGGGTCGCCATCGAAGGTGCCATGCACCCGGATCAGATCATTGATCAGCAGATTAAGCAGGCGATTGACGCGCAACTCGCCTCCAAAGGCCTGACCAAGTCCGACAGCGAGGATGCCGACCTGTACATCGGATACCAGGTTTCGATCACGCAGGAAAAGGAATGGAGTGCTTACGGAACCGGTGGCGTAGGTTGGCGCCGGGGTGGCGGGATGGCCACGGTGACCAGTTCGACGCTTCAGATCGGGACACTCGGTTTCGATGTGTACGACCGGGCCAACAAACAGCTGATCTGGCGAGGTTCAGCGACCAAGACGTTGAATCCTCCCAAGGATCCGGAGAAGAGACAGAAGAATCTAGAGAAGGCTATTGCCAAGCTGTTGAAGGATTTCCCTCCAAAGCCGAAAAAATAGCGCGGTGCAGGGAATCGCCCGGATTGAAATGCGCGAAGTGTGAACAGCGGAGTGAAGCAGCAGACTTCCATGGCAAATCAACCGCCCAAATAATCGCTTCATCTTCACGGAGCGAGAAATTTGAGTGGGCACGATGACCGGAACATCAGATTTACGGAAAACGCAGCAAGGCAGAGTTAACGAGGAGGAATTGTGAGAGCGGCACTGACAGCGCGTTTAGTTTTCTTTGTGGCAGTCCTGGTAGCCATTTTGAGTTTCGTCGCGCAACCCACGATGGCCCAATTGAGCGGATTTAACATCAAGGGCGATATGGGGCTTAAGTCCGGCTCGCAGGCCCCGCCGGGCGGATACGTCGCCTTGTTGTTCTACCATTACGGCTCTGACACGATTAAAGATCGATTCGGAAACACGGTCGCCACGAGCGGCGACATTTCCATCGGGGCTGGCGCCGCACTGTTCAACCTGGTCACCACGAAGAAGTTTCTTGGCGCCAACTACGGCTTTGTGGTCGCTCCACTTGTGTTCATGAACACCGCGATTGAATCTCCGCGGTTCGGTCTGAATCCTTCCCCTGGGTTCGGCGACATCTTCATCATGCCCATCAGCCTCGGCTGGCACTTGAAACGGGCGGATGTGACCACCAGTTACAGCATCTTCATGCCCACCGGCCGCTACTCGGTGGGCGCCAACGACAACACGAGTCTGGATATGTGGGGTCATGAGTGGGCGCTCGGCACAACGGTGTACCTCACAGAAAACAAGGCCTGGCACGTGGCCACGAACATGGCACTCGAGTTTCACACCGGCAAGCGACACAGCGCCGCCAAGGTGGGGAGTCTCCTAACACTCGAAGGTGGACTCGGCCGAGACGTCCTGAAGGGCGCGGGAAGCATTGGCGTGGCTTACTACTCGCAATGGAAGATCAGCAGCGACACGCTTACCGGCCTCCCTGCTCTGTTGGTGTCAGGGAAGAACCGCAGTTTCGCCATTGGCCCCGAGATCAATTTGCCGCTTGTGGCCAGAAAAACCCTATTCGGGTTCGTCACCTTCCGCTATCAGTTCGAGACCTACGCACGGACCGCCCTACAGGGGAATGCTCTGACCCTGATGACTACATTTCTTCTGAAGCCGATCAACCTCGCTCCGCCGCCGCCACCGGCGAACCGCGCGCCATCCGTGAGCTGTTCCGCGGCGATGTCCTCGGTCTATGCCGGCTCGGCCGAAACGGTTGCGGTGAGCGCCACGGGCAGCGATCCTGACGGCGACTCGTTGACCTACGCTTGGTCCACCTCTGGCGGCCGCGTGGAAGGCGCCGGTGCAAGCGTGCGCTGGAATTCTACCGGACTTGCTGCAGGCAACTATCGTGTGAGCGCACAGGCCAGCGACGGCAAGGGCGGCACGTCAAGTTGCGACGCAGAGATTCGCGTCGAGCCCAAGCCCAATGCTTCGCCGACCATGAGCTGTTCGATGGAGCGCAGCTCAGTGCTCTCCGGCGAGCGTGTGCGTGTCAACGTGCGCGCGGCCGATGCGGATAACGATCCGCTCACCTACACTTGGAGCGCCTCCGCTGGCCATATTGTCGGCAGCGGAGACACCGTGCAGTTTGATGCCACAGGCTTGCGTGCAGGCCGCTACACGGTAACCGGACGTGTGGACGATGGCCGCGGCGGCGCCACGGATTGCTCGGCCAGCCTGAACGTGACCGAGCCGCCGCCTCCGCCACAAGCCAGCAAGTTGAACGAATGCTTGTTCCGCACGGGAAGCGCGCGCGTGGACAACGTCTGCAAACGCATCCTCGACGATGTAGCCATCCGCCTGAACGCTGAGCCCAACGCCACTGTCGTGCTGGTTGGCTACGCCGATCCGAAGGAAAGCAAGACTCTCAACAGCACGCGCGCTGCCGCCGCCGCGAAATACCTCGGAGACAAAGGCGTTTCAGCGGGCCGCATCAACCAGCGCAGCGCCACAGGTCAGGCTGGGGCGGATAAGCAGAATCGCCGCGTCGACGTGGTTTGGGTGCCTGCAGGCGCAACGTTCTAGGCACTCGACAACGGTGGAGTCGAAATGCGGGCCAACACTGCTGGCCACCTGCTCGGATCGACAACTGGACCTGGTGCCGCTCTCGCTGGCCATGTCGCTCCTGTTTGGATTGCCTGCGCTTCGCAGCATTCAGCGCGACGTGCCATCCGTCGGCGTTCTCGCGGACTACATTTCTTTCATTTGGGCCGAACTGGTTGTTGCTCTCTCCGCGGTTGCCATCGTCTGGATCTGGATGGTGCGCTCCGTGGAGAAACCGAACAACGCCCTTGATGGATGGGGGCGCGAGGCGAACGCTTAAGTTAAAGGAGCCGTGCGGATGCACATCCCAACTCCACGCCTATCGCGACCGTTCTGGCTGATCCTGTGCGGCTTCCTGCTGCTGGCCTCAATGGCACAGGCACAAGCCAAGCGCCGCGATGTGGTGGTCATGAAGAACGGTGACAAGATTACCGGCGAAATCAAGAAATTAGAGCACGGGCAGCTATACGTTGAAACCGACTACGCCATCGATCCCATCCCGGTGGATTGGCTGCAAGTCGAACGCGTGGAGAGCACGGCCAAATATCAGGTGGAACTTGATACTGGGCAGCGCCTCGCCGGAACGATCGCCAAGATTCCGTCCAGCGAAGCGCCCGGGGAAGACTTCCGCATCGAAGCACCCGGCTCACTCGAGCGCCTGCGGGCGGCCGACATAGTAGCCATCCACTCTAAGAAGCCAAGCTTCTGGAGACAATTAAAGGGCTCGGTCGATTACGGTTTCAGCTACACAAGCGGCAACGAACAAACGCAATCCAATCTGAGCGCCAGTACCGCGTACGACTCAACCAGGTTTGCTTCCAAGTTGAGCTTAAGCTCTTCCTTCACCGGCCAGTCAGGTGCAGGAAGAACCAACCGCGAAAACATCACCTCCATCTCGCAAATTTTCTTATCCCGTAATTCCTTTGTCGGTGGGCTCGTGGATTTCCTGACCAGCAACCAGCAGAGC
This sequence comes from Acidobacteriota bacterium, assembly GCA_016179005.1. Lineage (GTDB taxonomy): Bacteria > Acidobacteriota > Terriglobia > Acidiferrales > UBA7541 > JACQDE01. Next base: position 4,914 of record JACOSF010000256.1, read on the forward strand.
CTGGACCTGCGCACCACGCTGGGCGGCGGATACGGCCGCTACCTGATCCGCAATAGTCGAACGCAGTTTGCCTGGATCGGAGGGCTGGTCTTTACGAAAGAACTTTATGACCCGGCCTCGGGGTTGAATCCAAAGCAGAAAAACGTCGAAGCCTTGGCCGCAGCCGAGTTCTCCTGGTATCGCTTTAACAGGGCAGAGTTGCAGATCAGCTTTCAAATGTTCCCAAGCGTCTCCGACACCGGCCGCGTCCGCAGCAATTTAAGCAGCAGCTTTTCTTTCAACCTTGTTCGCGATCTTTATTGGAAGTTTAGCCTTTGGAATACGTTCGATAGCAAGCCGCCGGTCAGCGCCAAAAAGAACGAATTCGGAATCAGTAGCGGCTTTGGCTGGAGGTTTTAACGATGCAAACAAACCAATCAAGCTGGGTTGCGAGGAGCTTCGACTTCCCTTTACTGGAAGGCGGTCCCTTGTACCGCCTCCTTTCGCGGGCGGGATTGACGAGGCCCGAGGGGCAGTGGCCCATATCCTGCGCGGTGGTGTTCATTCTGATCACTTGGGTGCCGATGCTAATCCTCGCTTGGATGCAAGGCGTAGCCTTCGGAGACAAGGTGCGCATCCCCCTGCTGATGGATTTCGCAGCCTACACGCGCTTCTTGATTTCCATGCCCCTCTTGATTCTCGCCGAAGCCGCGGTCGCGCCCCGGCTTTCCGGCGCGGCCAGCAGTCTCATTCAGCGGGGCCTGGTCCGCGACGGCGACCGGCAGGCTTGGCAAACGATTACCAATCGCACGCTGCAGTTGCGGGACTCGAACTGGGCCGAATTTGCGATTCTCATTCTTGCTTATTTGGGGACACTCTCCGCGGTGATGATTCTTCCAAGCAATGCGTCCACGTGGCACCTCCTGGGGGGGGCCGTGCCTTCGCCCTCCTTAGCCGGGTGGTGGTGGGTTCTGATCGGCTTACCATTATTTCAATTCCTGATTTACCGTTGGTTTTGGAGGCTACTCATTTGGTATAGCTTCCTCTGGCGCACCTCTCGCCTGGATCTGAATTTGACTCCGACTCATTTCGACGCGGCGGGAGGCTTGGGTTCCGTAGGCGGTGCGCAGGAGGGGTTTGGCCTTCTTGCTCTTGCACTGATGGCAGGCCCTGCCGGCGTTTTTGCTCGCGAGATTTTTCTTAACCGAATCCCGCTCGGCGAGTACAAATTCATCATTGCTGGCCTGGTTGTTCTAATGTTGTGTGTTTTCCTGGGTCCTTTGTTCATGTTCTCTCCACATTTGGTTGCGGCACGAAGAGCAGGCCTTCGAGAGTACGGACTGCTGGCCACGGTTTACTGCCGAGCGTTCGATGCCAAATGGATGGGCGGCCAACGGCCGGGCGACGAGGCCCTTCTCGGGACCAGCGACATTCAGTCACTGGCCGACCTGGGCAACTCCTATGCATTTGTCTCGCGGATGAGGACCGTGCCATTTGGAATCCGCACGGCCGCGCTTCTAGCGCTGGCTTCGCTGGCTCCGATGTTGCCGTTGGTCACATCCGTGGTGCCACTGCGAGATGTCTTTGACCTTTTTCTGAAGATCCTGTTCTGAGTTGCTTTAGCGAAAGCACCCGTGTTTTCGTTGGATCGGAAGCAGGAGGCAACTGATGCTCTGTAGGAAGGTTCAACAAGTTTCGGCCATTCTTGCTCTACTCTTTCTTACGCTTCCAGTTTGCGCGCAAAAAGTGCAAACCAACTACGACAAGGGCATAGACTTTTCCTCGTGCAAGCGCTACGGGTGGGGCAAAAACTATCTCATCACCCGCCAGTTCCCTGAGGATCAGGCCCGCATAGACAAAGCCATCGTGGATGCCATCAACCGTCAACTGCAAGCCAAGGGTCTGGTTCGCGACGAAGAACATCTGGACTTCGTAGTTCTTTACGAAGGCGGTGGGCTGAGCAACATTCAGACCGGGGGGCGCATGGACTTCAGCAATCCGCGCGGCCCTGCTTGGACCTATAGTTCCGATAGTCTGGGCGGTTCATCCCTCGATGTGTGGGCTTCCGTCATGGGCCATCTGCAAGTGCTGGTGGTGGATGCAAAGTCCAACACCGTGGTCTGGAAGTCGCATGTCTCCAAGAAGTATCGCGAACCCAACAAGGCCCTAGCCAACGCAGAAAAAGAAGCAGATCAGCTCATCAAGAAGGCCCTGAAGGATTTCCCGCCAAAGCGCAGGTGAAACCGAAACATCTCAGGCAGTTTCATTGCAGGTCGTCACAATCGTCACAATTTTGATCTGCCGCATGTAAAGCAGGATTCGGCGGCAATACAATGAAAATAAGAGACAAGAAAGTGGTGCCGGCGGTGGGACTCGAACCCACGACCTAGGGATTATGAGACCCTCGCTCTACCCCTGAGCTACACCGGCACGGGCCTAGTCAATCCATGGTAAGGAGTGAGCCCGCGAAGTGTCAAGGGAAGGCGCAGGCCGGTTTCTGCTGCGATGTGAGCGCGCGAAGGAATTGGTACTGTCGTACTGTTGACGGCCCGCGCTGCGGGGAGCTACTCTGCCCGCGGACTAGAAGACCCCTGGCCTGGAGCCGGGGAGGCGGGTGTGTACTGATTAGACACACGCCGCACCATACCGCTTAGAGATAGGCGGAGCCACTTCCATACTTCCTTCGCGCTGGTCAACGACCAGCCGGAGGAAGCACATGAACCGTTGGACAGTGGTGGTAGCACTGGTTCTTCTAGTGCTCGTGAGCGCGATCGGGGTGCGCAACCTCGCCATGACGGCGAGCGCGAACGCATCACCGGTCATGATGGCGAACGGTAGCGGACCGCCGCCGCCCCCGCCGTGGCAGAATGGTAGCGGACCACCGCCGCCCCCGCCGTGGCAAAATGGTAGCGGACCGCCGCCCCCGCCACCCTGGGGCCGGTAACCCGAAATAGGGTATACTGGACCAGGGCACAGAGGAGTCGAGAGTGCTTGGTCCAGTCGATTACGTTCTGTGGTTCTTGGGCGCGTTCTTAAACGCGGCCGTGTTGGTGTGCGCGGTCAAAGGACGTGTCCTCTCTCGTTATTTCACACTCAATCTGTATATGCTGGCCGCCTGCGTTCTCAGTGTCGGTCGGTTTGTCATTTTTTGGAAGTACGGGTTTCTCTCGCTCGAGTACCGCTATTTCTATTTCTACTCCGATGCCTTCCTGACGATCTTCCTGTACTTCGCGCTGATGGGACTCTACTCGCACGTTTTCCAGGAAATGGGAGTGCACAAACATCTGCGCGCAGGTGCGCTGATGCTGCTAGCGCTGACTTCGTGGTTCACCTACCAGGTGCTTTCGAATTCGAGCGACACCCTTGCTTCCCGGAAGCCTTTCGTTATCGAGCTGTCTCAGAACCTCTATTTTGTGGGTCTCGTGTTGACCTACTTGCTGTGGGGCGCGGTAATGAAGCTGCGAGAGACGCGGACGCAAGTGATCCAATTGGTATCTGCTCTGGGAGTGTATTTCAGCGCGTTTGCCGGCAACTACGCGCTGCATAGCCTCTCCCCAGGGCACAGCACCGTGTGGACCTATCTGCCGCAGATTCTGGCGTTGTGGTTGCCCCTGGCCTGGGCCCATGCGTTTGTGAAAGTTCCAGTGGAGGCGCGCATTGCGACGGCCTACATCGCCGCGACGCACGAAAGCCATCGATGATTGCAGCGCTGATATTCGTGATTGCCATCGCCGGGTTTCTGCAGTTCTTTGTGTCGTACTGCCGCTCGCTGATCGCGGCGTATGAGCGCGTGGATCTTTCGGAGCAGGCGCGCGAAGTGACTGGCATCAGCGACCGCCGCGTGAACGGGCAGGACTTCAAGCGGTTGCTACAACTGGTGCGGATGTGCCCGGAACCGGGCGACGACAGCCGGGAGATCGGCGCCGTGCGGACGTATTTCGGGCTGTTGTCCATGGCGCGCGCCGCGTTTCACCGGATTGCACCGTCGCTGGAGCAGCGGATGGAGCGGGAACGTGAGAGTTGCGCGTACTTTGCGGCGGTGGCGCTGGACCGGCGAATCGCGCACAGCCGCGGGCTGCTTGCAGAACAACTGTCCAACCACTAAGTGCCGCTGCGAACGAATCGAGCCCGGCTTGGCCCCGAGCGGTCAGCCGGGCTTCTTGTTTTTGGGAGTGCGATTTGTTGGGAGCGCCCGGGCTGCTACGATAGGAAAAGCTAAATCGAGCAGGTAAGGCATACAGAAATGAACGCGCGACTGCTTGCGCAAGTGGAAGCCACGATCCGGCGGCATGGAATGATGCGCGCCGGCGGACGGGTCGGCGTGGCGGTGTCCGGCGGGGCGGATTCGGTGGCCCTGCTGCTGATTCTGCTGGAACTGCGGGGAAAACTAGGTATCACCCTCCTTGTTGCGCATTTCAATCATCAACTGCGCGGCCCGGAATCGGACGCAGACGAATCGTTTGTGAGGGAACTGGCGATGCGGCATGGATTGGAATTTGCAGCCGGCCGCGAGGACGTAGCCGCGCGGGCGCGAGAGAATCGCTGGAATGTGGAGGACGCAGCGAGGCGGTTGCGCTATGGTTTTTTTGAAGAACTGGTGACGACAGGGCGCGCGGAGTGGATTGCCGTAGGCCACACGGCGGACGATCAGGCGGAAACGGTCCTGGCGCGGCTGGCGCGGGGTACAGGCCCCACGGGACTGGCGGGGATTTATCCGGTGGTGGGTCACGTGGTGCGGCCCCTGCTGGAAACCCGGCGGGAAGAATTGCGCGATGAACTCTGCGCGCGCGGGCAGGGGTGGCGAGAGGACGCTTCGAACCGGGACCTGACGCGGCTGCGGGCGCGCGTGCGCCACAGCGTGCTGCCACTCATCGAGCGCGAGTTGCAGCCGGGCGCGGTGAAGCACTTGAGCGAGCTGGCCCACCTAGTGCGAGAAGAGGAATCTTTCTGGACAGCACTGGTGCAGAACTGCTTTGAGAGCAGCGTGACAAAGAGTGGCGCTGGGCTTTCCATTCGCATTGCGGACCTCATTGAGCCGCCCGCAATTCGAGAGGCGCTGACTCAGGCGACGGGCGAGTCGGGAGCGCTGGAAGCAGTGAGCAAGAGGCTGATCCGGAGGCTGGCGTCAGAGAGCCGCGGGCTGCGGGGACAGTTGGCGTCGCTGCATGTCGAACAGGTCCTTCGTCTGGCGCGCGAGGGACACAGCGGACAAAGAGTGCCATTGCCCGGGGGAGCTGAGGTGGAGCGCGTGTTTGACCGGCTGGTTTTCACGCCTCCACAGACCGCATCCGGGGAGGATCAGGAAACTACGGACGCGCCGCCGTCGTATGAATATAGTGTGAAGTTTTCGGAAGAAGGCGCCGCGACGGTGCTGATTCCTGAAATTCGGAAACGGCTGAGCCTGAAAGTGATTGACTGGCCCGGCGGGGCGAGGGACACTAGTATTTCGGCTGCGACTCTCGACCGGGATCTACTGTGCCCGCCGCTCCTCTTCCGAAACTGGCGACCCGGGGATGGCTATCGCCCCGTCGGGCGCCAGGGAGTGCGGAAGATGAAACGGCTTTTCCAGGAATACAAGATCCCGGCCCGAGAGCGAAAAGCGTGGCCGGTCCTGACCAGTGGCGGAAGGCTGGCCTGGGCGGGGAGACTGCCGGTGGCCGAGGAGTTTGCCGCGGGTGATAACACCCGGACGGCTGTGGCCATCGTCGAGGAAAATCTGTGAAGCCAACACCAAGAGTTGTGTTTTCTGCCGCCCGCCTGGCGTCACGGGTGGGTGCGATGGGCCGGGAAATCTCCCGGGACTTCGCGGGGCGCACGGTGGACCTGGTGGCGATCATGGACAACTCGTTCGTGTTCGCGGCCGACCTGGTGCGACACATCAAATGCCCGGTGGTGTGCCACTTCGTGCGCGCGGAAATTCGCGATGTCAACGTGGGCGGATACGAGCGCAAAGAGATTTTTTTCAGCCCGGAGCCGGTCCTGCGGGAGCGGGACGTGCTGCTGGTGGACGCGGTGCTGCACTCGGGTGTGACGCTGGACTTCTGGGCGAAACGCCTACTGGACAGCCGTCCGAAGTCGCTGCGGACAGCGGTGCTGATCGACAAACCGCAGGAACGCAAGGTGGACTTCCAACCGGACTACTTTTGCTTCCAAACGGCATCTAATTACCTGGTGGGCTATGGGCTGCCGGAGCGCCGGGGACTCTACCGGAACCTGCCATTCGTGGGGGCGCTCAGCGGGGCGCAACGCGGCGAGGGAAAAAGTACCGGCGCGCGAGCAAAGAAAAGCCGCCGCAAAAAGAGATCGGTGAGGTAGCTACGTGAATTCAACTGCAAGATCCATTTTGTTCTGGATGTTCATCCTGCTGCTGGCGGTGGTGCTGTGGAAGATGGCCTCGACCGGGGGGCCCAACACGCGCCCTGAAGAGCTGAGCTATTCGGATTTCATGACGCAGGTGGAGCAGGGGAAAATGCTCAGCGTGACGGTGACCCTCTCCCCTGTCAGCGCGGACGTGGAAGGAGATTTTCGGGAACCGAACAAAAAGTTCCACCTCACGGTCGCAAAAGAGTCCTTGTCGGACTTGTCGAAGTTGCTGCGAGAAAAAGGGGTGCGGATCAACATCAAACAGGAAACGCGCAGCGACTGGCTGACGTTCCTGCTGAACGCGCTGCCTTTCTTCCTGCTGGTGGGGTTCTGGATCTTCATGATGCGGCAGATGCAGGCCGGCGGGAATAAGGCGCTGAGCTTCGGAAAATCGCGGGCGCGGTTGCTCACGGCGCAGCAGAAAAAGGCGACGTTTAAAGATGTGGCCGGGATTGACGAGGCCAAAGAAGAGCTGCAAGAGATCATCGATTTCCTGAAAGACCCGCAAAAATTCCAAAAGTTGGGCGGGCGCATCCCCAAGGGCGTGCTACTGGTGGGGCCGCCGGGCACGGGCAAGACTCTGCTGGCCCGGGCGATTGCCGGGGAAGCTAATGTGCCCTTCTTTTCGATTTCCGGTTCGGACTTCGTGGAGATGTTTGTGGGCGTGGGCGCGAGCCGCGTGCGCGACCTCTTCGAGCAGGGCAAGAAAAACGCGCCGTGCATCATCTTCATTGACGAGATCGACGCAGTGGGCCGCCACCGTGGAGCCGGTCTGGGCGGCGGGCACGACGAGCGCGAGCAGACCCTGAACGCGCTGCTGGTGGAGATGGACGGGTTTGAGTCAAACGAAGGCGTGATTCTGATCGCGGCGACCAACCGGCCGGACGTGCTGGACCCGGCGCTGCTGCGGCCGGGGCGATTCGACCGGCGCGTGGTGGTGCCGCGGCCGGACGTGAAGGGCCGCGAAGAAATTCTGCGGGTGCATACGCGCAAGGTGCCCATCTCGGAAGACGTTGACCTGTCTGTGCTGGCGCGCGGCACGCCGGGATTTTCCGGCGCCGATCTGGCCAACCTGGTGAACGAGGCGGCGCTGTGGGCGGCGCGGCAGAGCCGCAAAATGGTGCTCATGGTGGACTTCGAGATGTCCAAGGACAAAGTCCTGATGGGCGTCGAGCGGAAGTCCATGATTCTCTCCGAAGAGGAGAAGCGCAACACGGCGTACCACGAGGGGGGCCACGCGCTGGTAGCGGCCATGACGCCGGGCGCCGACCCCATCCACAAGGTGACGATCATTCCGCGCGGGATGGCTTTGGGCGTGACGATGCAGTTGCCGATCGACGACAAGCACACCTACACGAAGGATTTCCTCGAGGCCCAGCTTTCGGTGCTGATGGGTGGGCGCGCGGCGGAAGAGATTTTTCTCGGCAAGGTGACGACGGGAGCCGGAAACGACATCGAGCGCGCGACGGAAATCGCGCGACAGATGGTGTGCGATTGGGGCATGAGCGAGATGGGGCCGCTTTCCTTCGGCAAGAAGGAGGAAGCGATCTTCCTGGGCCGGGAAATCGCGCAGCACCGCGATTACTCGGAAGAGACGGCCATCCGGATTGACCATGAAGTGAAAAAGATCGTCACGGCGGCGTACACGAATGCCCGGACGATGCTGGACACGAATCGCGACACGCTGGAGAGAATCGCGCAGGCATTACTCGTCCGGGAAGTGCTGGACGCGATTGAGTTGAAGCTGCTCATCGAAGGAAAGGAGCTGCCGGAAAAAGTGCGGCCGGCTCCACCTTCGGCGCCTGCCGTGCCCGGCAAGGAGCCGTCGCTCGCACCGCGGCGCGAGCCGCAGGCTGCGCCGGGGTTTGCCAAGGGTGAAAAACCTGCGCCAGCGTAGGCACATCCAATCCATGAGACAAAACAAGGGGCGACCGGACGGTCGCCCCTTGTTTTTTTCGGCATCTTTTTCTGCACGATTGTTCAGGGGTAGAATAGCTGCATGGCGAAGAAAAGCACGCCGCCGATAGATGTCACTTGCCCGTGTTGCCAGGCAAAGCTCGTGGTGGACCCGGAGCTGGCCGTAGTGCTTTCGCATGAAGCGCCGCCCAAGGGCGCGCCGGATGTGGATCTCTCCGATACAGCGCGGCTGCTGCGGGAGCAGGAAGAGCGTCGGGAAGAGAAATACAAGCAGTCCGTGGAGTACGAGAAAAAGAAATCAGATGTATTCGACCGCCTGTTCGAGGAAGGCCTGAAAAAGGCCAAGGATAAGCCGATCGAAAAGCCGATCCGGGATTTCGACCTGGACTGAACCGAACAGACCCACCTTCTGGCATACTGCACGTCTGTGCCAAACATTACGCACACAAAGAGAGTTGACGCATGCGGAAAGCGGGCATGGCCTTCCGTGTCATTCCAGTTGCTCGGCTGCAGCCTGCTCGCGTTTGTGATGGCCATGAGTTTGCACGCGCAGGAAAAAACAAAGACAGCGAAACCGCAAAGGCTCGGAGCGGGAATGGAGCTGCGGCGAGACGCGCGGAGCGGGGAACTGCAATACCGTCGAAAGGCTACCGGCACGAAGGATGAAACCGCGGGGGCGGAGGACGACAACCGGGCGACACTGCGGGTCGGTGTCAACCTGGTGGAAGTGAACTGCATGGTGCTGCGGGCGGACGGCACGCCCGTGCGTGATTTGCGGCGTGAAGATTTTCGTTTACTGGAAGATGGTGTGCCACAAATTGCGGAGCATTTTGACGCGTCGAGCGAGGCGGCGAGCGTGGCGCTGGTGATGGATGCGAGTCCGAGCGTGCTGCGCGACATCGGGGAGATGAAAGCGGCGGCGCGGACGCTGGCCAGAGAACTCGACGATCAGGACGAAGTTGCAGTGGTGTCGTTCGACACGGACGCCTACTTGCTACTGTCGTTTTCGAGCGACCGCGCGGCGCTGGAGAAGGCCATCGAACGAGTGAACGTTGCGCGCGGGCCGACGTCGAAGAGAGGTTCGAACATCTACGAGGCGATGTACCTTGTGGCGCAGGAATTGTTTCGCGGGCGGAAAGGGCGAAAGGCCATCGTGCTGCTGACCGACGGACAGGACAGCGGGCTGGGGTTGGACTGGTCGGCGGAGAGCGCGCAGCCGCGGGTCGGCGATGCGAGCGGACGGCTGACGTTTGAAGACGTGACGCGGGCGCTGGCTTCGGCGGGCGTGGAAGTGGAGGCAGTCTCCACGCGACCACGGCCGAAAGCCATGACGGATGAATGGCTGGCGGAGCACCGGAGCGAAATGCTGGTCGCTACCAAAGCGCGCGAACTGGAGATGCCGCATTACACGCTCTACCTGGCGGAACTGGTGCGACGCGCCGGCGGACAAATTTACTTTTTGCGGGAACTCGAAACGCTGAGCGCCATCTACCGGCGGATTGCGGAAAATCTGCGGGTGCAATACACGCTGGGATATTACCCGTCAGCGAAAACCGGGAAACGCGGCTGGCGGATGCTACAGGTGGAAGTGCCTGGGCGAACCGGCGTGCACGTGGTGCACCGCGTGACGTACTACGTCGCCGGCACGCCGTGAGGAGGAAGGGCCGTTGTTTCATAGAAGAACATTCCGGCTAATGCTCCCCCAGAGGACGCTCGTGCTGGGTGAGCGGACACTGGTGATGGGCGTCCTCAACGTGACGCCGGACAGCTTTTCAGACGGCGGGAAGTATTTCACGGTTGACGCGGCAGTGATGCAAGCGTTGGAAATCGAAAAGGTAGGCGCGGACATTCTGGACATCGGCGGTGAATCCACGCGGCCGGGGAGCGAGGGAGTTACAGATGCGGAGGAACTTCAGCGCGTGTTGCCGGTGATCGAGCGGCTGCGCGGAAAGCTCAAGATTCCGATCTCGATTGATACCCAGAAGGCGGCGGTTGCGGAGGCAGCGGTGAAGGCAGGGGCGGAAATCATCAACGACGTGTCGGCGCTGCGGACGGACCCGGAGATTGCAAGCGTGGCGCGGCGGCACAGGCTGCCGCTGATTCTAATGCATATGCGCGGAGAGCCGCGAACCATGCAGAAGCAGCCGTTTGCGCGAGACGTAATGCGCGACGTGCGAAGCGGGCTGCATGCGGCGTTGGGACGCGCAAGAAAAGCTGGAATCCAGAAACTTCAAATCATTCTCGACCCGGGAATCGGCTTCGGGAAGAGCTACAAACAGAACTGCGAATTGCTGGCCCGGTTGCCGGAACTTGCGCGGCTGGGCTATCCACTGATGGTAGGGACGTCGCGCAAGGCTTTCATTGGAGCCATTCTTGGAAGTGCAAAGAACCCATTACCGGCAAAAGATCGGCTGTGGGGGACAGCGGCGACAGTTGTTGCCAGCATCCTCGGCGGGGCGCACATCGTGCGTGTGCACGACGTGGCGGAGATGGCGCAAGTGGCGCGAGTAGCGGATGCGGTCGTTAACGCCAGGAAGTAGGAGACATACTTCTTCCCGGCGATGAGCGTGTAGATTCAGGATAACGAGAAATCTCAGGAGCGGTGAGGGCCGGTATCGTGGGAGTCGCGAGATAAAGCTTCCTGGCGGCGGCTCTTGACTTCGCGGACCGTGTAGACGGACTTGCCCTGCGACTCGAAATAGGTGCGCGCAAGCATCTCCCCGAGCAGGCCAATAGAAATGAATTGGATGCCGCTGACGATGAGGGCCATGGAAAGCAGGAGCATCGGGCCATGCTTGATGAAGACAGATTCGCCGAGGATTACCTTCAGGTAGAGGAGATAAAAGCCCAGAGCGCCGCCGATGATGGTGCCGAGCAGTCCGAAGAGGCCAAAGAACTGGAGCGGCTTGGTGGAGTAGTCGAGCAGGAACTTGACGCTGAGAAAATCGAGCACAACGCGGCCGATGCGCCCGAGGCCGTACTTGGAAGAGCCGCGGTGGCGCGGATGGTGGTGGACGACGAGCTCTGTCATGCGGGCGCCGGACCAACTGGCCAGCGCGGGGATGAAGCGATGGAGATCGCCGTAGAGCGGGAGATCCTGAATGATCTCGCGCCGGTACACGCGCAAAGTGCAGCCGAAATCGTGCAGCGGGACGCCGGAAAGCCAAGCCATAATCCCGTTGGCAATGATGCTGGGAATCCGGCGGGAGAGCCAAGGCTCCTTGCGGTCCTTGCGCCAGCCACTGACGATGTCGTAGCCCTCGGCGAGCTTGGCGAGGAGGCCGGGGATATCCTCGGGGTCGTTCTGGAGATCGGCGTCGAGGGTAATGATGATTTCGCCGCGTGCAAAATCGAATCCGGCCTTGAGGGCGGGCGTCTGCCCGAAGTTTCGGCGAAAGCGGATGACGTTGACGCGGCGGTCGGACTCGTAGATGTCGGAGAGGACGCGAAAGCTCTGATCGCGGCTGCCATCGTCCACAAAGACGATCTCGTAAGGCTCGCCGAGCGCGTCCATTACTTCGGTGAGCTTTACGTAAAGAGGCGGGATGTTCTCCTGCTCGTCCAAGACGGGCACGACGATGGAATATCGGATGGGGTCGGTGGTCTTCGTCATTTTGCGCTGAGTGAAAGAAGCAAAACGGCCACTCGCTGCTTCGCTTTGCAGCCTCGATAATCTCCCGATTGCGGAAATGCGTCAATATCCCGTCCGCTGCTTGCGAGGCAGAGTTGCGTCGAATCGATGCTCCACATTCAGCCGATAGCGGGGGCGTTCCTCCCGGCGTGAGGGCAGGCGCGCTATACTGGAAGTGGATGACTCCCGCATTGAATAATGCAGCACAACCCGGCAAAGGCCGGGTTCTGGCCATTGATTACGGGCGCAAACGGATTGGAGTGGCCATCAGCGACGAACTGGGGATGACGGCGCGGCCACTCGAAACTCTAGAAAGAACAAACCGACGGAACGATTTGCGGAGGTTGCGCGAGCTGGCCTGTAAACACGAGGTGGCGCGAATTGTAGTGGGGAACCCCGTGCGTCTGGACGGGAGCGCG
>JACOSF010000257.1 GCA_016179005.1 Acidobacteriota bacterium
CGGCCCGCAAGTCGAGTTGTGCGACGCGCTAGGCAAGCCTTTCAACACGCATGCGCCCATCGCGGACGTCGCCCAGCATTTGCTGCGCGGTGCCATCGTCGCCATCAAGGGCCTGGGCGGCTTCCACCTGGCCTGTGATGCCACGAACCCGGCAGCCGTCGCGCGTTTACGCGAACGCAAGCGGCGCGTGGAGAAGCCCTTTGCGGTAATGATGCCGGACGTTGAAACGATCGGGCGATTCTGCGACGTGGATGAAGCGGCGCGCGAACTGCTCCAGCGTCACGAACGGCCCATCGTGCTGCTGCCCAAAAAGTTTCCCCATCCAGCGGCCGATGCCGTGGCCCCCTTTAACCGCTGCCTCGGTGTCTTCCTGCCGTACACGCCGATCCACTTTCTGCTGTTTGCGGCGGAAAACTTCCGCGCGCTGGTGATGACCAGCGGCAACCTGTGCGAAGAGCCCATCGCCATTGAAAACCAGGAAGCCTTCGAGCGGCTGCGCGGCATGGCCGATTTCTTTCTCGTCCACAACAGAGAGATTCTGTTGCGCTGCGATGATTCCGTGCTGCGCGTGGCGAGCGGGCGTGCGCGGCAGGTGCGGCGCTCGCGAGGATTTGTGCCGGTGCCGGTTTTTCTGAAGGACGAGCTGCCGCCGATTCTGGCCGTGGGCGGCGAGCTGAAAAACACGATTTGTCTGACCAAGGGCCGTGAAGCGTTTCTGAGCCAGCACATCGGTGACCTGGAGAATCTGGAGACGTACCGCTTCTTTGAGGAAACGGTGGAACGCGCCGAGCGCATTCTCGAGATTCGCCCGGAGCTCATCGCGTACGATTTGCATCCGGCGTATTTCTCGACGCAGTGGGCGCTGAAACAGTCGGGCGTGAAGACGGTGGGCGTGCAGCACCATCACGCGCACATCGCCGCATGCATGGCGGAAAACCACCTCGATGGGCGTGTGATCGGGATCGCGCTCGACGGCACCGGCTACGGCGCCGACGGCGCCATCTGGGGCGGCGAGGTGTTGCTCGCGGGCTTCCGCGACTTCGCGCGCGCCGCGCATATCGAATACGTGCCGATGCCCGGCGGCGAAGCGGCCATCCGCGAGCCGTGGCGCATGGCCGTCGGTTACCTGATGCACCATTTTGGTCGTGATTTCCTGAAGCTTCCGATTCCCTTTGTTCGGCAGCTCGACCCGCGCAAAACCGATCTCTTGATGCGCATGATCGAATCCAGATTGAACACCCCGCTGACGTCGAGCTGCGGGCGTCTGTTTGATGCCGTGGCGGCTCTGGCGGGGGTGCGCAAGAGCGTGAACTACGAAGCGCAGGCGGCCATCGAATTGGAGATGTGCATGAGCGATTCAGCCGAGCAAGCTCAGGCCTATCCGCTGGAAATCCGAAGGGGGCAGTCGGGCGCGGAGTGGGAGATCGGCACACGTCCCTTGTTCGAGGCTTTGTCGAAGGATCTGGAAGAAGGACAGCCGCCGGGCACGATCAGCCGTAGATTTCACAACGCCGTGGTCGAGGTCTTCGTTCGCCTCGCAAAGATGATCCGTGAACGCTCAGGTCTCGACCGCGTCTGTCTGAGCGGCGGCACGTTTCAAAATGTCTATTTGCTCGAACACCTGACTCAGCAGTTGGGTGCGAATGGGTTTCAAGTGTTCAGTCACGCTGAAGTTCCTGCCGGTGACGGCGGCCTCAGCCTCGGCCAGGCACTGGTTGCTGCCCACCGCTCCGCTTGATTCCCCGTCCCGACCGCGAACCCCTCCGAGTTGTGCGCGCTTTGAGCTTCTTTGGATTCGAACCAGCGAACAACGGATGACGACTCCGTCGTACTTATCGCATCTGCCCAAACTGGAATGTGGTCTGGATGTACGCAAAATGCTGTGTTTCCGGACCTCGATTGTGGACAACAAAACTTCCGGGGACAAAAGCCGAATATCCAGCAAGGAAGTTGAGGTGCTTATGCAGAGGAAGCCGGACGGTGAGATCCACCTCATGGCCCAAGTCGCGTCCGAAGCGGCCCAACGGGTCAAAGCCGAGAACGCGCCCGCCGGCGTTCTTCCACGGCCCGCGTGGCGATGCCAGAAGAAAATGATGGTAGTCGAGTTCCAGGATCACCTTGGGGTGCAGCGTCACCGCTCCCGTTCCGCGAAAATCGTGAAGATTGCGCAGGCCGATTAAATCGGCATAGCCGTAATACGGATGGTTGGTCGGAAACAGATTGTGAAATTCGTGTGACTTTCCATCCGCCGGATTGTTGTCGCCGCTCGCAAAGTCATACTCGAACTGGACCCGCGGCTGCCGGCGCCCGCCCCAAACGTAGCCGGCCGTCCCCACCAACATCAGAGCTCCTTGTGTGTCCGGTCCGCGCTTTCCAAACTGCCAGGCGTTTTCTACCGAGTACCGCCAGCCCGTCTTTGGCCGGACCACGCGGCGAAAGCCGAGCGTGGCAATGCGCACGGTTTCGCGCGGTGCTCCGGCGATCTCGCCCGACGTCCGCAAGCCGTCGCGCAAGAACAAGCCGTAGAGTTCCACGCGAGCGGGCGAGCCCTTCAGTTCGCGCGTGAGGTAGACGCCGGACAGGTCCTGCTGTCCAGCCCGCGCGCGAGCGCCATTGCGGCGAACGTCCACCATGCGGCCCCAGAAAACATCGTTGGACCATGCGCCGGTGCGGTTGCGCAGCCGCGCTCCATCAAAGGACCGGCCAACATTGTCCCAGGCGAACGTCCCAACCAGTCGCTCCTCTCCGTAAGCCAGTTCCTGGCGACCGCCGCGAAATTCCCAGCGATCGGTTCCCACCAGCTTCCAGTCAAAATAGGCTTGATGGAGGTTGGTCGCCAAATCGTGAATGATTTTGTCGCTATTGCTGTCGAACAGCCAGACATCCTGCGCCTGGATGAAAATCGTCAATCGCGGATGCGGCCGCGCCCGCAGGTTGATCCGCAATCGCTGGCCGAGAGAATGATCGAAATCGTCGGCAGGTTTGAAGTCCGCATTATCCCGAAATTCGTTTCGCAAGCGCAGCTCAACGGAGACTTCGACAGGTTTAAGCTTCTCCTTGCTTTCGGCGCTTTTTGGCTGACCCTGCGGCGCGGGAGCCTGAGCGGCCGCTTCGTTCCCGGCCAGGCCCAGGACGGCAACGCAACCCACAAGCAGAAACCACACGAGGGTGCGATGGCGGCGGTCCCGGAAGTATGTAGTCGGCTTCAACACGTGTCACCTGCCCGCGGGCTGCAGCCCCGCCAGTAGTTTGTCCATCATCGCGTGCAGGCGCTCGTGGGTTCCAGCGCCCATTTTTTCGATCTCGTTCTTGTCAAATGCCAGGGCCAGTTCCTGCTGTTCCGCTGGAGTGAGCATGCGTTCCGCCATGACAAAGAGGACTTCGTTCTCCTTGGCGATATGCTCGCGGAGCAGTCCTGCGTAGTCCGTCGCCGCGGCCGCCCAGCGCAGGCCCGCCGGGGAATCCCCGGTCGCATACTCTTTGCCAGCCGTGGCCATCTGCCCGACCAGCCCACGGCCCTGGTCATGTTCCATCAACATCACGCCAATGGGGCCGCCGCCGCGTGACATTCCTTTCTTTTCCAGTAAGGGGAAAAGCAGGTCTTCCTCCTTGCCATGGTGGCAGCGGTCAGCGAACTGGCGAAAGAATTCGAGCAGGTTGTCGAGGACCTGCGGCTCAACGCGCTCATGATTCCTGAGGCGGCGAGCAACTTCTTCCGTAGCGTCCAGCATGCGTAGAATGGCGTCGTGTTCCTGACGAAGAATTGTAGTTGCTTCGTGCATGGCGTAATTCCCTCCCCGATGAACGGTTTC
>JACOSF010000258.1 GCA_016179005.1 Acidobacteriota bacterium
CATCGCCGTGAACTTGCGCAAGTGTCCGCAGATGATGCGGGAGAACGACCCGGATCATGACAGCGTTTGCACTTCGACGGAAAGCACCGCGGGAAGATCGCGGACAATGGGTGCCCAGTTGTCGCCGGCGTCGGCGGAGCAGTACACCTGCCCGCCGGTGGTGCCGAAATAGATGCCGCACTTGTCGAGCGAATCCACACACATGGCGTCGCGCAGCACGTTGACGTAGCAATCGCGTTGCGGCAGACCTTTGGTAAGCGCCTCCCACTCGCTCCCGCCGGTGCGGCTGCGGTAGACGCGCAGCTTGCCGTCGGGCACGAAATGCTCCCCATCGCTCTTGATAGGAATCACGTAGATGGTTTCCGGCTCGTGCGCGTGAACGTCAATTACGAAGCCGAAGTCGGTAGGTAGATTACCACTCACTTCGTGCCACGACTCCCCGGCGTCGTCGCTGCGCATGACGTCCCAGTGCTTCTGCATGAACAGCACGTTCGGGCGCGAGCGATGCAAGGCGATGCGGTGAACGCAGTGGCCGACCTCAGCAGTTGGATCGGGGATGTAATTGGAGCGCAGGCCGCGGTTGATGGGTTTCCACGTCTTGCCTGCGTCGTCGGTGCGGAAGGCGCCTGCGGCTGAGATGGCGACGAAGATTCGTTTGTGATTGGTTGGATCGATGAGGATGGTGTGCAGCCCCATGCCGCCAGCGCCGGGCGACCAGTGCGGCCCGGTGCCGTGGCCGCGCAGGCCGGCCAGTTCCTTCCAGGTCTTCCCGCCGTCGGTGGTGCGGAACAACGCAGCGTCTTCCACGCCGGCGTAAACCGTGTTCGGATCGGTCAGCGAAGGTTCTAGGTGCCACACGCGTTTGAACTCCCAGGGGTGTTGCTTGCCATCATAAAACTGGTGGGTCGTGAGCGGCTTCCCGGTTTCCGGGGAAGTGTCGTAGACAAATTTATTGCTCTCGCCCTTGGGCATGCCCTCGGGAGTCGTGGTTGGCTCGCCGGGCGGTGTCCCCGGTTGGTGCCAGGTCTTGCCGCCGTCATCGGAGCGCTGGATGATCTGCCCGAACCAGCCGCTGGTCTGCGACGCGTAAATCCGATTCGGGTCAGCGGGGGAGCCTTTCATGTGGTAGATCTCCCATCCGGCAAAGTGGGGCCCGCTGATGTCCCATTTTTCGCGCTTGCCGTCCGACGTCAGGACAAACGCGCCCTTGCGTGTGCCCACCAGCACCCGAACCTTGCTCATCGCTTTCTCCTTCCAGATTTGCAATCGATGGCCCCGAAGGATTGGGGCGGACTCTAAATGACAATCCAAACGGAAATGCCGGGCTAAAGCCCGGCGCTACACAGGGGCGCAGCGAGCAGCGCCCTACAACCAAAAAAAGAACCGGCCCTTCGCTTCGCTCTGGACAAGCAAATTTCAAGTAGTAGGCGTGCTCCCACACGTCCACACCCATCACCACTTTGCCGCCGGCCATCAGCGGGTTGTCCTGGTTCGGCGTGGACTCGATGGCCAGCTTGCCGTCTTTCATCACCAGCCATGCCCAGCCCGAGCCGAAGCGGCCCATGCCCGCCGCGTTGAATTTTTCCTTGAACGTAGCGAAAGTTTCGAAGCTGGACTTGATGGCGTCGCCCACCGGTCCCACCGGGTCGCCGCCGCCGCCCTTCTTCATGATCTTCCAGAACATCGAGTGGTTCCAGTGACCGCCGCCGTTGTTGCGCACCGCCGTGCGGATGGCTTCCGGCACGTCGTTGATCTTGCGGCAGAGGTCGTCGAGCGACCAGCCTTGCAGCGCCGCGTTGCCTTCCAGCGCCTTGTTGAGGTTGGTGACGTACGCGGCGTGATGCTTGTCGTGGTGAATTTCCATCGTCTTCGCGTCGATGTGCGGTTCCAGCGCGTCAAACGCATACGGTAGTGCGGGGAGTTCGTGTGCCACGGGATTTGCCTCCGATGAAAGTGCCGGCTGCGCAGCAAGCACAGCCGAGGTAATCAGAAAAGTCCGTCGATCCACAAGGGTCTCCAGAGAATTGGACTTTTTTCCTCAGTTGATCTGAGACCGCCATTATAGCCGGATTACCGGCAGGATGTCGAAGCGCGCGCGGAGTGTCCACTCCTTTAGCTTCATGTTTCCAATCCTTGTGCCCCTATCCTGTTTAGGCCCTTTTTGCTCTTCAACTGACGCCTGGTACCAGTGCCCCCCTCCTGTGCTCCTCCCTGGCCTCTGCTCCTTCAGAACTGCCCCACGCCAAGTTACGCCAGTCGTCTAATGTCGTTACTTGTCGCTTGCGCTCGTTTGCCCAGCCGCGTAGGTTGTGCGCAGTACGAAGGTGCGCGCGCGGCGGTCGGCGAGCAATCGTGCGGGGTTGCGCCGGGCCGC
>JACOSF010000259.1 GCA_016179005.1 Acidobacteriota bacterium
CCCCTCCACAGTCGATCTCCGTACGCTGGTGGACCGCACCGCTGCGGAGCTTCGCGAAGAGATGCCTCGTGTCATGTTTTCTGTCG
Source organism: Acidobacteriota bacterium (assembly GCA_016179005.1). Lineage (GTDB taxonomy): Bacteria > Acidobacteriota > Terriglobia > Acidiferrales > UBA7541 > JACQDE01. The sequence continues at coordinate 87 of JACOSF010000259.1, forward strand.
AAGGCGAGTTCGGCCTCGTCCGGGGCGACAACGGTCTGCTTCGCCAGGCGCTGTTAAATCTCGCCCGCAATGCCGCGGAAGCAGCTGCCGCGGGTGGCACGGATGTCCGCGTCACTCTTCGCGGCGGGATTGAGCAGTCCGCCACGGTTTCAGTGCAGCGCATCGCCGTGCTCGACAACGGCCCGGGAATCGCCGCGGCCGATCTCCCCCGCATCTTCATGCCTTTCTACACCACGAAGGCTGACGGCACTGGCCTCGGCCTGGCCATCGTGCAGAAGATCGCCGTCCAACACGGCGGCACGGTCGCCGCGCGGAACCTCCCCGAGGGCGGAGCCGAGTTCGTCCTGGTGTTACCCATCCAGCAAACTGCAAGCTCCCAGGCAGTTGATTCCCCGGTTGGTAGCATCTAAACTCAATGGGAGCAGATTCCGCGGAAGCTCTTACGTGAGGTGTGCGATGCGTAGAATGACTCCAGCGCTATTGGGCCTTTTGCTGGCTTTCCCCCTGGCGCTTTTCGCCCAGCAACCGCCCCCGCCGCCGGAACAGGACGTCGTCGCCGCGGCCCGCAAGGCGCGCGAAGCAAAGAAAAATGCTCAGAAGGCAAAATTCGTCTTCACCAACGACAACATTCCCCAGTCACCCGGCTCCGGCCCCTCCGTTGCAGGCCCTGCTGCAGCGCCTGCCGAGCCTTCTGCGAAGTCCGCTGCGGAGGCATCCCCAGAGGAGGACAGGAAAAAGGAGGAGGCGGAGTGGCGCAAGAAATTCGCCGAAGCCCGCGGCAAGCTCGCCACCGCCGAAAAAGAACTCGATATCCTCCAGCGCGAGCTAAATCTCAACCGGCAGCAATATTATTCCGACCCCAACAAAACCCTGCGCGAAGAGTACACGCGCGGCGACGTCAACAAGGGTAAGGCGGACATTGACGCCAAGAAACTGGAAATCGCGCAATTGCGCGCCGCGCTCGCTGCACTGGAAGACGACCTCCGCCGCGCCGGCGGCCCCCCTGCCTGGGCCCGCCCATAACGCCGATTCGTAGCGGCGGTTTCGCGCCTTACGCCTCCCGGCGATTTGGGTTGGGAACCGCGCCGCCGCTCTGCGGAACGAGGAAGCGCAGCGAGGGTCCTTCTTTCCTGACTTCCTTACCTCCTTACTTCCTCTTGCGATACATCCGCCCTCGTGTTCGTCCGCGTCTTCGCAATTCTGTGCTAAAAGTGCATCTATGGAACCCGTCCTCCTTGTCGAAGACAAGGCTGAGCTCCGCGCCATGCTCCGCAAAGCCCTCGAGCGCATGGGCTATGCCGTAGAGGACGCACCCGACGGCAATAGCGCCGTCACCAAAATCCGCGCGCGCCGGTTCCTGGTTGTGCTCACCGACCTCAAGCTCCCCGGCCTCTCCGGCATTGACGTCCTCCGCGAAGTGAAAGACGCCGACAGCGGGATCCCCGTCATCCTCATGACCGCCTACGGCTCCATCGAGGAAGCCGTCACCGCCATGAAGGAAGGCGCTTTCGATTTCATTCAGAAACCCGTGGACCTTGACTACCTGAAGCTGTTGATGGAGCGCGCCGCGCGCCAGCAGGAGTTGCTCCGCGAAAACCTGATTCTCCGCGAGGAGTACGCCGCCCGCTACGGCTTTCCGCGCATTGTCGGCGAGCATGAGTCCATGAAGCAGTCCAGCCAGCAGGTGCAGCGCGTGGCCGCCGCCGACTCCACGGTCTTGCTCCTCGGCGAAAGCGGCACCGGAAAAGAACTCTTCGCGCGCGCCATTCACCACCTCAGCCGCCGCCGCGACAAGCCCTTCGTCGCCCTGAATTGCGCCGCCATTCCCGAAGGCCTCGTGGAAAACGAATTATTCGGCCACGAGAAGGGCGCCTACACCGGCGCCGGCGCCCGCAAGATCGGCAAACTGGAAATGGCCCAGGGCGGCACCTTTTTCCTCGACGAAATCGGCGACCTGCCTCCCGCCATCCAGGCCAAGCTCCTCCGCGTCCTCGAGGAGCGCTGCTTCGAGCGCGTCGGCGGCACGCAGGCCATTGAGGTGGACGTGCGCGTCGTCACCGCCACAAACAAGAACCTCCGCGAGGCCGTCGCCCAGAAGCAATTCCGCGAAGACCTCTATTTCCGCATCGCTACCGTGCCCATCGAGATTCCGCCGCTGCGCGAGCGCGGCGACGACGTTCTGCTCCTCGCCGAGCATTTCCTCGAGCGCTACCGGCGCGAGTTTGGCAAGCCCGCGCTCTGCTTTTCGGACGACGCTCGCGCGCAGCTTCAGTCGTATCCCTGGCCCGGCAACGTCCGCGAATTGCAGAACACCATCGAGCGCGCCGCCATCCTCGCTGACAGCGATGCACTCGACGCCGCGGCCCTGCAACTCCCCGCCGCGCGTCCCACTGCCGCGCAGGTCCCCGCCGGCATGTTGGACGAATCCTTTTCTTGGGAAGGCACTCTCGAGGAAGTCACCTCCCGCGCCACCCAGCACATCGAGCGCTTCCTTATCGAAGCCGCCCTCCGCGAATGCAAATGGAACAAGACCCGCGCCGCCGAAAAACTCGGCGTCTCCTACAAAACTCTCCTCACCAAATTACGCGCCCTGGGCTTGGATCCGTAGCGCCCACCTTTAGGTGGGCAGTTCCCGAAAACCACAGATGCCGGCTTGAAGGTCGGCGCTACGGTTTCCGGCCACAATGGAGAGCGACGATGTCGGCGCTCCAGCGGTCGAAAAGAACGTCGGCGAACCCGCACCGCGTCATCATCTCCGCCAACTCCTCCGGCGATGGAAATTTCAATACCGATGCAGGCAGATACGAATACGCTGCATTACTTCCGGAGATCGCGCCTCCGATTCGCGGGAGAATGTGCCGGAAATAAAATCGATAGAGTGGCCGGATGAGTAGGGGCCTCGGCTCGGAAAACTCCAGAATGCCCGCTTCCCCGCCCGGCCTCAGCACCCGAAAAATCTCTCGTAACCCCGCCTCATAGTTCGCAAGATTGCGGAATCCAAACGCCGCGGTCACCAGGTCGCAGCTCCCATCCGGAAAGGGTAGATTCAGCGCATCCGCTTCGACGTACTGTTGCGGCCCTGCGCCGGAATGTTTCTTCCGCGCCAGACACAGCATGGGGTGCGCAAAATCACTGCCCCACACCTGCGCCCCTTCCCTGCCGCTCCGCCGCGCTTCCTTCCACAGCGCCAATGTTAGATCGCCCGTGCCG
>JACOSF010000033.1 GCA_016179005.1 Acidobacteriota bacterium
ATTGACGCCACCTGTCCTCTCGTCACCAAGGTTCATCTCGAAGCCCTGAAGTTTGCCCGCGAAGGCCGCACCATCGTTCTCATCGGCCATCGCGACCACCAGGAAATCGTGGGCACCTCCGGCGAAGCTCCGCAGCAGACCGTCGTCGTGGACAGCGTCGAGGACGTGGACCACCTCGAGGTTTCCGATCCCGACCGGCTCGCCTTCCTTACGCAGACCACGTTGAGCATGTACGACACGGAAGGCATCGTCACGCGCCTCCGCGAACGTTTCCCGAAAATTGCCGGCCCGGCTTCCGATGACATCTGTTACGCCACGCAAAATCGCCAAGAAGCAGTCGAGTACCTGGCCAAGGAAGTTGAGTTGGTGCTCGTGGTGGGTTCGTCCAATAGCTCGAACTCGAACCGGCTGGTGGAAGTGGCCGAGCGCGCCGGTGTTTCCGCGCGGCTGATTGAAGATGCCGCCGTCATCCGCGAGGAGTGGTTTGAGGGCGTCTCCAGCGTGGGCCTCACCGCCGGCGCTTCCGCCCCGGAAGTTTTGGTCGAACAGGTCAGCCAGCGGCTGGCAGGCCTGGGTTACAAGGAACAGAACGACTTTGAGCTGATCCGCGAAGACGTCCGGTTCAGCCTGCCTCCGGAGCTGGCCCCGAAGTAGGTTGAATCGGAATTGCGCAGCCTCTTCGCTTGCACTCAGAGCAAGCAAGAGTGGCTGCGCTACGGAGCCGGCCCCGAAGTAGGCTGGTCATCGCGTGATGCCGGGCTTCCCGACGGAAAGCGTCGGGACGCACAAGGCGCGAAAGCCCGGCGCTACACAAAGCGAGGAGCTTCTCTTTGGCCGTTAAGATCGTCCGTCAACCGAATCTGATCGCCCTCATCGGCGCACCGACCAGTGCTGCCGCTCACGGTCCCGGAAATGAAAAAGCACCGGCCGCATTGCGTGCCGCCGGCCTCGTCGAGCGCCTGAACGCCGCCGGCTTCATGGTCAACGACCTCGGCGACATCGAAACACAGCTTTTCCAGCAGGACGACGAAAGTCCCCGCGCGCGCAACCTCGATGGGGTTGTCCGCGCGCTGAATGCTCTTCGCCCGAAAGTGGAAGAAGCTGCCAAGTCCGGGGCGCTGCCGCTGGTGCTCGGCGGCGATTGCACCATCGCACTCGCCACCGTTGCGGCCGTCCGCCGCTACTACCGCCACGTCGGCCTGCTCTACATGGACCGCCATCCCGACCTGAACGTGCCCGCCTCCACGCCCTCCGGGCGCTTGGCCGGCATGGTGCTGGCCCACGTTGTGGGCCGCGGCGCGCCGGAGCTGGTGCGCTTCTGGAGCGAGCCGCCGCTGGTGCGCGAGCCGGATGTCTCGCTCTTTGGCTGCGAAGACTACGACACTTACGAGCGCGATTTGCTGCGTACTTCTCCTATTCGTCATTTCTCCGCCAACGAAATTCTACGTCGCGGCGTCGCGCGTTCCGCGCAGAGCGCCGTCGAGCACATCCATTCCGACACGCGCAATTTCGTGCTGCACCTCGACGCCGACGTCATCTCTGGCGAGGAGTTTTCCGCCAGCGAGTTCACCAGTCCCGGCGGCCTGCGCCTCTCCGACGTCCGCGAAGCGCTCGATGTCTTTATCCGCCCAAAAAACCTGTTGGCCGTTGAGATCACCGCCTACAACCCCGACCGCGACCCGGACGGCTCCGCCGCCAGAATGCTTGTCGAGCTGATCGTCTCGGCTCTCGCCACGCGCCTCGCTGCGCTCGCTGCTCCCCCCGCCGCTGTGCCGGAGGAAGCCTCCGCGCCCGCAAGCGCGGAAGGCGCTGCCCCGGCTGAGGCTGTTGAGGTGCCGACAGCGGAATCCGCATCGGATGCAGCCGGTGCAGGCCCGCGGACTGAAACCGGTCCCGGCTCCGAATGAATTCTGGCTGTCTTGGCTTCCGATTGACCATTCCCCCGTTTTCCGCTACCATGTTCTTCTCTTATGCAACTGCGGCCACATCGCCATCACCATCATCATCACGGTGAAGCCGTGTCCGCGGTCGTGTGAGTCGCTAGTTACACAAAGCACTCTTCAGCCCGCCGGCGCGGCCAAGCCCCGGCGGGCTTTTTGTTTTTGCGCGCATAGCGCCGGCCCTGAGGCCGACATGTTCGGCAGGAGAAACTTGGCGTTCGAATCGCTGCATTTGGAGGAACGATGCAACTCGATTTTGGAAAACTCGGCGGGCTTGTGCCCGCCGTCGTGCAGGACTTCCACACCGGCGAAGTGCTCATGCTCGGTTTCATGAACTCCACGGCGCTGGAGGCCACGCTGGCGACCGGCAACGTCACTTTCTTTAGCCGCTCGCGCCACAAGCTCTGGGTGAAGGGCGAGCGGAGCGGCCACCGCCTTCGCTTGCGCGAGCTGCGCATCGACTGCGACGCCGACGCCGTGCTCGCCCGCGTCGAGCCGCTCGGCCCCGGCGTCTGCCACGAAGGTTTTGCCAGTTGTTTCTTCCGCCGCCTGGACGCAAATGGCGAAAGCGCGGTGACCGCCGAAAAAACTTTCGACCCGGCACAAACCTACGGAGAAGGGAAACGGTCATGAACCAGTTGCGGCTTGGAATTCCCAAGGGCAGTTTGCAGGAGGCGACCCTGCAGCTTTTCGCTCGCGCCGGCTGGCGCATCACGTCGAACTCGCGCAGCTATTTCCCCGCGATTGACGACCCGGAGATTGCCTGCACGATGGTCCGCGCGCAGGAAATGGCTCGCTACGTCGAAAACGGCGTGCTGGACGCCGGCATCACCGGCCGCGACTGGGTGCTCGAGACCGGCGCCCGCGTCGCCGAGATTGCTGAGCTCATCTACGCCAAGCAGCGCCTCTCCCGCGTCCGCTGGGTGCTCGCCGTGCCGGAGGAATCCGCGGTGAAAACGGTGAAAGATCTCGAAGGCACGGTCATCGCCACCGAAGTCGTGCGCATTACGGAAAACTATCTCCGCCACCACGGTGTCTCCGCGCGCGTCGAGTTTTCCTGGGGCGCGACGGAAGTCAAAGTGCCGCAGCTTGCTGACGCCATCGTCGAGGTCACCGAAACCGGCGCCTCGCTCCGCGCCCACCACCTGCGCATCGTGGACACCGTACTTGAGTCCGCCACTGTCTTCATCGCCAACCGCGCCGCCGCCGCGGATTCATGGAAGCGCGAAAAGATCTCGAACATCGCGCTGCTCCTTGAAGGAGCCATTGCCGCCTACAGCAAGGTCGGCTTGATGCTCAACGTGCGGCGCGACGACCTGCCCGGCGTTCTCGGCGCCCTGCCCGCGCTGAAGAACCCCACCATCTCCGCTTTGAGCGATCCCGGCTGGGTTGCCGTCAATACCATCGTGGACGAGGAAATCGTCCGCCAGATCATCCCCAAACTGAAGGCGGCCCGGGCGCAGGGGATCGTCGAATACCCGCTGAACAAGATCGTGCTCTGATGCGCATTGTTCCGCTCACCAAAGCGACGGCAGAAAAAATTCTCGCGGCGCGCCGCGGCCGCGATCTTGCCGCGGAACGTGTCGCTGCGCGCATTGTCTCCGGCGTGCGCCGCCGCGGCGACGCTGCGTTGCTCGCCTGGGGCCGCCGGCTCGACGCCCTTGCCGTTCCCTCCGCGCGCGAGCTGTGGGTCGGCGCGCGTGCCATCCGCGGCGCGCAGCGTGAACTGCGTCCCGAACTGCTCCGCGCCGTGCGTCATGCTGCGCGGAACATCCGCCGCGTTGCCGAACGTCAGAAACCCCTGCCGTGGACGCTTGAAGTCGAGCCCGGTGTGCGAGTCGGGCAGATGGTGCGTCCGCTCGACACCATCGGCTGCTACATCCCCGGCGGACGCTTCTCGCTCGTCTCCACCCTGCTGATGACCGTGATCCCGGCGCAGGTGGCCGGTGTGCGCCGCATCGTTGTCGCCTGCCCGCGCCCGAATGCGGCTTTTCTTGCGGCGGCTAATCTGCTTGGGGTGCGTGAGATCGCGCGGATCGGCGGCGCCCAGGCAGTCGCTGCGCTTGCCTATGGCACAGAGACCATCCCGCGCGTGGACAAAATTTTCGGCCCGGGCAATCGCTACGTAACTGCGGCGAAGCGCTTGGTCAGCGCCGATTGCGCTATTGACATGCTTGCCGGGCCGACGGAAGTGCTCATACTGGCATCCCGTGGTAACCCGCGATTCATCGCTGCGGACTTGCTGGCTCAGGCCGAACACGATCCCCATGCGATCCCGGTGTTCATCACAACCTCGCGCGAGTTGGCCCGCGCCGTGCAGCAGGAATTGAAGCGTCAGCTCCGCATGTTGCCGGAGGGCAATTGTGCCGCGCGTTCTCTTGCGCGGAATGGCTGGATCCTCCTTGCCCCCGGCCTTGATGCAGCGGTTGAATTCGCCAACCGTTTTACCCCGGAGCACCTCAGCCTGCCCGGCGGGGAGCCCGACTTACTGC
>JACOSF010000260.1 GCA_016179005.1 Acidobacteriota bacterium
AACCGCGCACGGTTCTTCGAGGCGCTGATTGATTTTCAAAAGCGCGACCGGCGGTTCGGCGGGCTGAGCGCGGCGCCGGCGGAAGAAAACTTGCCGCAGGCCATCGGCGCGAGCGCGCACGGGCGCGCACGGCATTGAGGCACGGCGGCGTGAAGGACCCATCCCTTACAATTTGGCGGAGAGCGCGATGAGCGGCACGGGCGCGCGCGTGCTGACAGCCATCGTGCTGATCCCGCTGGTGGTGTGGCTCGTGCTGTGGGGGCCGACGTGGCTGGTGGCCATTGTTGTGGCGGGCATCATTCTGCTCGCTCTGCATGAGTTTTTTGCTCTCGGCGCGAAGATGAATATGCCGGGGTACCCAAAGTTCACGATGCTTTGCGCATTGGGGATTGTGTGGGCAATGGCATTTCAAGCGCGGTGGGAATTCAGAGATACAGGTCCATTTCCAGGGCAATTTGAACGCCTAATGGGCTTTCCCGAGCTCTACATCGTTTTATTCATGATAGGCGCTGCGGTTCTCACACTGCTCTCGAAGCGTGCAATTGTCGAGGCTCTTCCTTCCAGCGCAGTTAGCGCAGGGGCTTTGCTTTTCATAGCTTGGCCATTGAGTTATCTGGTGCGTTTACATGAAGCGCCGAGGTTTCTGCTTTTCGTCTTAGTGCTCGTTTGGGTTGGCGATACGGCAGCGTTCCTCGCCGGCCGGGCAATGGGAAAGCACCTCCTTGCGCCGGTGATTAGTCCGAAAAAAACCTGGGAAGGTGCAGTCGCCAACTTGTTGGGATCGCTTCTTGCTGCTTATGTTTTTTTCGGGTGGCCAAATGTCCCGCTCGTGGAGCGTTTGATCGTTGCCGTGCTTGTAAGCGTTGCCGGACAGATTGGGGATTTGTTTGAATCGGCTTGGAAGCGGGGAGCGGGAGTAAAGGACTCGGGCAGTCTGCTTCCAGGACACGGTGGCATTCTCGACCGGATTGACGCTCTGCTGCTCGCGGTGCCGGTGGTTTGGTGGTATTTTTCTAAAGTCCCTTTGCCGCGATGAAAAAACTTTCGATCCTCGGTTCGACGGGTTCTATTGGGCGGCAATGCGTGAATGTGCTCACGAGTCTGCCCGGACGATTTGTGGTGGTGGGGCTGGCAGCGGGGGCAAATGTCGAAGTGCTCGCGGAACAGGTGAAGGTGCACCGGCCGGACGTGGTTTCGGTCGCGCGAGAGGATTGCGTCCAGCAGCTTGTGGAGCGGCTGCGCGGGATGGGCATTGATCCGCTGCCGGAAATTCAGCATGGAGCGGCGGGGATCGAAGCGGTAGCTACACATCCCGATGCGGAGATGGTGCTGTCGGCGGCGGTGGGCGTGGTGGGATTGCCGGCAACGTATGCCGCTGTTCAACAGGGCAAACAGATTGCCCTTGCCAACAAAGAGGTGCTGGTCGCGGCGGGCGAATTGGTAACGGCGGCGGCGCGGGAGAAAAACGTCGAGCTGCTGCCGGTGGACAGCGAACACAACGCGATTCATCAATGCCTGCGCGGAGGCGAGCGCAAGGAAGTGAAGCGGCTGATTCTGACGGCGTCGGGCGGGCCGTTCCGCAAAACGCCGCTCGGGGAGATGGAAAAGGTGACGCCGGAGCAGGCGCTGGCGCATCCCAACTGGCGCATGGGGAATCGAATCACCGTGGATTCAGCGACGATGATGAACAAGGGATTCGAAGTGATCGAGGCGCGCTGGCTCTTCGGCGTGGAGCGCGAGCAGATTGACGTGGTGCTGCACCCGCAGTCCACGGTGCACTCGATGGTGGAGTTTGTGGACGGCTCCATCCTGGCGCAGCTTGGGCTGACGGACATGCGCGTGCCCATCCAATATGCGTTAACCTATCCAGAGCGGGTAGCGTCGAATGACTGGAGCTTTGACCTCGGGAAGATGAAGCGGCTGGACTTTGGGAAAGTTTCGACGCGGCGCTATCCGTGCCTGCGGCTGGCGCGGGAGGCGTTGCGCAAGGGCGGCGCGCTGCCGTGCGCGTTGAACGCGGCGGATGAAGTTGCCGTGGCGGCGTTCTTGGAGCGGCGGCTGAGTTTTCCGGGCATTGCGGCGGTGGTGGAGGATGTGCTGGGAAAAATGCCGCGGATGAAATTGACGAGCATGGATGACGTATTAAACGCAGACCGCGAGGCGCGGCGGCTGGCGCAGGAAGCGGTAACGAAAAGAAGTTTGCAGGCCGC
>JACOSF010000243.1 GCA_016179005.1 Acidobacteriota bacterium
CCAGCTCACCGGGCAGGAAGTGGCCAACGCCTCAATGTACGACGGCTCGACGGCGCTGACCGAAGCGGTGCTCATGGCCGAGCGCCTCACCGGACGCCAGCGCGTGCTGATCGCGCGTTCGGTCCACCCTGAGTATCGCCAAGTGCTGGGCACCTACGCGAAAAACACCGGGCTTCGCGTGGAGGAGTTCGGTTTCACTTCGAGCGGCCAGGCGGATTGCGACGCCGTGCGCAATGCCGCGGGCGATCAGATCGCCGCGGTCGTGGTGCAGTCACCGAATTTCTTCGGGGTGCTGGAACAGGTCCCGGCGTTGGTCGAAATTGCACATGGCTGCGGCGCTCTGCTGGTGGTGGCGATTGCCGAGGCGGTGTCGCTGGGCATCGTGCGGCCTCCCGCGGATGCCGATATCATCGCCATGGAAGCGCAGAGCTTTGGCCTGCCGCCCAGCTACGGCGGGCCCTACGCCGGCGTGATAGCGACGAAAGACAAATTCGTCCGGCAGATGCCCGGGCGCCTCGCTGGACAGACGACGGATCATCAAGGCCGGCGCGGATTCGTCCTGACGCTGGCCACGCGCGAGCAGCACATTCGCCGCGAAAAGGCGACCTCCAACATCTGCACGAATCAGGCGCTGTGCGCGCTGGCCGCGACGATTCATCTTTGCCTTCTCGGCAAGCAGGGTTTGCGCGAGCAGGCCGAACAGAATGTCGCTAAGGCGCAATTCGCGCTGGCGCAACTGGAAACCATTCCCGGCGTGCGGCGTGCCTTTAGCGGCCCCGTGTTCAATGAGTTTGTGATGGAATTCCCGCGGTCGGTGAAGATGATCGACGCCGATCTGCTTAAAAACAAAATCATCGGACCGATGGCGCTGGGGCGCTTTTACCCTGAACTGACCAAGCGCGGCCTGGTGTGCGTGACGGAGACAACCACGCGGGATGAAATCAGCCGGCTGGTTGAAGGCATCGACCGGTCACTCAAAGTACCCGTGTGAACGATTAAAGGTTCAGACCACGCATGAGCGACAGGATCAAGAAAGCGGGACGCCACGTCAGCCTGAATGAAGGGCTGATTTTTGAGAAATCGTCGCCGGGCAAGCGTGGCATGGAACTGCCACCGCTCGATGTCCCGTCCGCGGACGCGGCGAAGGTGCTCGGCGCGGAATACGTGCGCGCGGGCGTCGAAGGCTTTCCGGAAGTCAGCGAAATCGAAGTCGTGCGCCACTTCACGCGCATTTCCACGTGGAACTACGCAATTGATTACGGGATGTATCCGCTGGGGTCGTGCACGATGAAGTACAACCCTCGGGTCAATGAATTCGTGGCCCAACTGGACGGCATTGCCGGCGAGCACCCCTACCAGCCCGTGGAGCTTTCGCAGGGATGCCTGCGCATTCTGAAGACGCTCGAAAACATTTTGATCGAGGTCACCGGCATGGACGCGGTGACGCTCCAGCCGGCGGCCGGCGCGCAGGGCGAGCTCACGGGCCTGCTTCTCATCCGCGCCTATCTCGAAAGCCAGGGCAACCCGCGCAAGAAAGTATTGATCCCCGATTCCGCGCATGGCACGAATCCGGCCACGGCGGTCATCGCCGGCTACGCCGTCGAAAACGTCAAGTCCGACGCCAACGGCGGCGTTGACATGGCGCGCCTCGCGGAAATCGTCACCGAAGACGTGGCCGCCCTGATGGTCACCAACCCCAACACGCTCGGAATTTTCGAGCGCAACATCAGCGAGATCGCGAAAATCCTCCACGCCAAGGGCGCGCTGCTTTACATGGACGGCGCGAACATGAACGCGCTCACGGGCATTGCCCGGCCCGGCGATTTCGGCGTGGACGTGATGCACCTGAACCTGCACAAGACGTTTTCCACGCCGCACGGCGGCGGAGGGCCCGGCGCGGGGCCTGTGGCCATGAAGAAAATTCTCGAACCGTTCATGCCCACACCCGTCGTGGTCGAAAAGAATGGCAAGCTGGCTTACGATTACAACCGGCCGAAGTCCATCGGGCGCGTGAAAGCGTTTTACGGAAATTTCGGCGTGCTGGTCCGCGCGCTGGCTTACGCGCTGGCGTACGGCCCAGGGATGCGGCAGGCCAGCGAAGATGCGGTTCTCAACGCGAACTACGTCCGCAAGATGCTCGAAGACGTGTACGAGCTGCCTTACAAGCTGCCGTGCATGCACGAAGTGGTCTTCAGCGACGCGCGACAGAAAAAGAACGGCGTGAACACCATGGACATCGCCAAGCGGCTGATTGATTACGGTTTCCATCCCTACACGACTGCGTTTCCTCTGATCGTCCACGGCGCTTTGATGATTGAGCCCACCGAATCGGAGTCCAAGGAAGAATGCGATCAGTTCATCGACGCCATGCGCGCGATTGCCGAAGAAGCGGCGGCGAACCCCGAACTGGTGAAGACGGCGCCGCACACCACCCGCGTCGGCCGCCTCGACGAAGTCACCGCCGCGCGCAAGCCTATCCTGCGCTGGAAACCCTAGCGATTTTGACAATAGGAGAATGCTGAGGCGGGCGGCCGAGTGGCCGCCCATTTCAATGCAAGCTATTTCGTAGGGGCGTATTGCATACGCCCCTGAAATGGAAAACGGACTACCGCGGGAAGCGCACCGAACTGAGCATGTTCTGAAACGCCTGGTCGAAATCGTCGTAGTCGCGTTCCGGGGCGACGCTCACGAAATAGACCAGCCCGTCCGGGCGGAGTACGGTGACCAGCCAGAGGTACTCCTTGCCCCCCGTCGGTGAGTCGTTCGTCAGATAAGTCGAAAGCGCGCGTTCCCCGCCGATGCGCACACGTTCATGCCGCCGCTCGATGCGCACGGCCGGATTGGAATGGCGCAGGTCGTCAATCAGTTGATCGGTGGCATCCTCGAGCGTCACTCGCCCGTAACGATCGCTGTGCACTTCGAAAATGTTGACCATGACGCCGTAAGCCAGGGC
>JACOSF010000244.1 GCA_016179005.1 Acidobacteriota bacterium
GCCTGCGCGATGAACTCACCCGGCTGCTCACCGAAGGCGCCGCCCGCCGCGGCTTCGAGTTGCTCGACCAGTCCGGCCTACTCGCCGTGCTGCTGCCTGGCGTGGCCAAAATGAAAGGCATCGAGCAGCCGCCGCAGTTCCATCCCGAAGGCGACGTGTGGGTCCATACTTGCCTGATGCTGGAAATGCTCGCGCCAGGTTGCTCGACGACGCTCGCCTGGGGCGTGCTCCTCCACGACGTCGGCAAGCCGCCCACCTTCGCACCGCCCAGCGAGCCCGGTGGCCGCATCCGCTTTGACGGTCATGTCGAAGTAGGCATGCGCATGGCCGAGGAAATCTGCCGCCGCTTCCGCTTCTCCAACGAGGAGTCCGAACAAATCGTGACGCTGGTGGAGCACCATTTGCGCTTCAAGGACGTGCCGCAGATGAAAGCGTCCACACTGAAGCGCTTCCTGCGCTTGCCGCGCTTCGAGGAGCACCTCGAGCTGCACCGCCTCGACTGCCTCTCCAGCCACGGCATGCTCGACAACTACAACTTTGTTCGTCGCTTCCTCGAGGAGACGCCGCCGGAACAGGTCCGCCCGCCGCGGCTGATCACCGGCGACGACCTGAAGCAGCTTGGCCTGGTGCCCGGGCCACAGTTCCGCAGCCTGCTCCAGGCCGTCGAAGACGCCCAGCTTGAGGGTAGCCTGACTAGCCGTGAAGGGGCTTTGGAGTACGTACGCGCAAAAGTCGCCGGCTCAATTGGGAACTAAAGCTCCCTTAGGCAACTGCCGTTGCTGCTCTAGAAGATTAGACTGCCCGCATGAGGGAACAAATTGGCAGCACACTTTCTGGGGTGAAATTGAAATGACTCTGCGCTTACCCAAAGGGAATGCAATGAGACCTGCTAGTCTAGAAGCGAAGATGAGTTCATTTGCGCACGTAACATGCTTATTTTAATGAAATTACACACTGCTTGCATTCTTTAGTGTGATATGCTAAGGTTTGTTTAGCCATGCGATGGTGATTGCCCGGCATCTTCGGGCCTGTCTCCTGCATCCTATACCTCGCAGCTTGGCAGCAGGAGTGCTCCCTATTCTAAGGGCCCTGTGAAGGAGCAGCTATGAGCGAAAAACATGTGCGCATTCCCAGCGAATTGCCCATTCTGCCCGTCCGCGACACAGTGTTGTTTCCCGGCGCCGTCCTGCCTCTGACCGTCGGCCGCGAGAGTTCCCTGGCCCTCCTCAATTCTCTGCAAGGCGAAGAAAAGATCCTTGGCGTCGTGGCGCAGTTGGATCCCCGCATTGAAGACCCCGGCTCAAGCGATCTGCACGCTGTGGGCACCGCCGCCAAGATTCACAAGATGGTGCGCATGCCCAACAGCAACATGGTCGTCTTTCTCGAGGGACTCAAGCGCATCCGCGTGGTGGAGGTGACCACCTTCCGGCCGTTCATGCAGGCCCGTGTAGAACAGCATCCGGACATCATCGGCCCGGTGGACGCCGAGCTGATGGCCCTGCAACGCAACGCGCAGGAGATGTTTCGCAATGTCGTCTCCCGTTCCCCTCAGCTTTCCGACGACCTGCAAGGTGTGGTGCTCAACATCGACGAACCGGGCCGCCTAGCCGACTTCATCGCCGGCACGCTGCCTTCGCTTTCCACCATGATCCGCCAGGAACTATTGGAAACCGCCAGCGTGCGCGCGCGCCTGGAGACGCTCATCCGCGAATTGAGCAAAGAGCTCGAAGTCCTCGAACTGCGCAGCAAAATTCAGGAGCAGGTGCAGGAGCAGGTGAACCAGAGCCAGCGCGAGTACCTGCTGCGCGAGCAGATGAAGGCCATTCAGAAGGAGTTGGGCGAGTACGACGACGCGCAGACCGAAACCGAGGAGCTGCGCAAGAAAGTGGAAGAGTCCGGCATGCCCGCCGAGGCCAAGAAGGAATGCGAGCGGGAACTCAAGCGCCTGGCCAAGATGACGCCCGTGTCCGCCGAGTACATGGTCTCCCGCACCTACCTGGAATGGATGACCTCGCTGCCATGGTCGAAATCCTCCGGCGCGGAGGAAATCGACATCGTCCGCGCGCAAACCTTCCTCGACGAGGACCACTACGACCTGGAGAAAGTGAAGCAGCGCATCCTCGACTACCTGGCGGTAAAGAAGCTCCAGCCGGGCATGAAGGGCCCCATCCTGTGCTTCCTGGGGCCGCCGGGCGTGGGCAAGACGTCGCTCGGTAAATCCATCGCCCGCGCGCTCGGACGCAAATTCGTGCGCATCTCCCTGGGCGGCATGCACGACGAGGCCGAAATCCGCGGCCACCGCCGCACCTACATCGGCGCCCTGCCCGGACAGATCATCCAGGGCGTCCGCCGCGGCGAGACCAACGATCCCGTGTTCATGCTCGACGAAGTGGACAAGCTCGGCCGCGATTTCCGCGGCGACCCTTCCTCCGCGCTGATGGAAGTGCTCGACCCGGAGCAAAATGCTTCCTTCCGCGACCATTATCTCGACGTACCCTTCGATCTTTCCAAGGTGCTGTTTATCGCCACCGCCAACTGGATTGATCCCATCCCCGAACCGCTGCGCGACCGCATGGAGCTGATCGAGCTTCCTGGCTACACCGAGGAAGAAAAAATATTCATCGCCAAGAAGTATCTGATTCCCAAGCAAGCCTCCGAGCACGGCCTGAAGGTGGAGGAGCACATCACCTTCACCGAGGACGGCCTGCGCGAGATCATTCACAGCTACACGCGCGAGGCCGGCGTGCGCAGCCTGGAGCGGGAAATCGCCACGCTCTGCCGCAAACAGGCCCGGCGCATGGCCGAAGGCAAGACGGAAAAGCTGGAGGTTACGCCCGAGGTCATCCGCGAAGTCCTGGGCGTGCAGAAGTACCGCGCGGAAAAGGAAGTCGAGGAGCGCGTGAAGCAGCCCGGCGTGGCCGTGGGGCTGGTGTGGACGCCCGCCGGCGGCGACATCGTGTTCATCGAAGCCAGTCGTATGCGCGGTGGCAAGCAGTTCACTATGACCGGCCACCTCGGCGAAGTGATGCAGGAGTCCATGCGCGCCGCGCTTTCCTGGGTGCGCTCCAACGCCGAGCACTATGGCATTGATCCAGACTTCTTCTCCAACCAGGACATTCACATGCACGTTCCGGCGGGCGGCATTCCCAAGGACGGCCCGTCGGCGGGCATTGCCATGGTCACCGCGCTGGTCGGCCTGCTGAGCGGCCGTCAGGTGCGCCCGCGCGTGGCGATGACCGGCGAGATTTCGCTCTCCGGCATCGTGCTGCCCATCGGTGGCGTGAAGGAAAAGGTCCTCGGCGCGAAGCGCGCCGGGATCAAGGAAGTCATTCTGCCCGAAGATAACGAGCCCAACGTGAAGCAGGATCTCCAGCCGGAAATGCTCGAGGGTCTGCAGATTCACTACGTCAAGTCCCTCGACCAGGTGCTGGAAATCGCTCTCAGCAAGCCCGAGCAGCCCGTCGCAGAGCCGCACAAGCCGCGCACCGCCGAAGCGGCGCCCACGCCGCAGCTCGGCGCCCGCTCCGTCCATTAACCTTGAGTTTTCGGCACAGGGGCACGATCCCGAGGCCTCGGGACCGTGCCCCTACAGCCGCCGTCTCCTCTCCATTTTCTATTTGCTGTTGCCCATTGGGCCGCTTTCGCGTAGTGGTATGCTCATCCGATGGCTGTGACTCGCGAACTCGCTGCGTTGCGTGCCCGCGAAACGGTGCGCTTGCTCCTCGGCGCGCTGAACGAAAGCCGCATGGTCGCGCGCTTTGTGGACGCCTACGCCGCCGCGCACGATCGCCGCGGCCTGACCGCTCATGCCGCCGCGCACCGCGAGCTGCTTCTCAACATCCGCCGCGAATCTTTGCTGGCCCTGTGCGCGCGCCTGATCGCCGGGCTGCCGCGCCGCATCGCCGGCCGCGCCCGCAAGCCCATGAAGCCTGCTGATGTGGTTGCTGCCGACGCCTTTCGCGCAGAATTTTTTGTGCAGATGGCTGCCGCGCTGAAGTGGTCGGAGGTGGAGCTCGAGGATTTCTGGAGCGATCTCGACGTGTACGCGCAGATTGCCGCGCGCCAGGCTGTCCCCATGCGCTCTGGAAAATCCTCCCGCGGCGCCGTCGGCCCGTTTGTGGACCGCTGCGCGCTTCTGCTTGACCCCTCCATGTTCGAGCAGGCCCGCCGCGCCGCCGGAAAATTCCTGGTCGAGCTCGACGCGCTCGCCGAAAAAACGCTCAAGCAGGCGTTCGCCGTCCGTCGCAAAAAAGGCGGGCTGTTCTGAAACTATAGCGCCGGCCCCGCGCTGCGGGGCCGGCATTTTTCTTCCGAAATCTCTATGTGTAGCCCGCAAAGGAGAAGCCAATGAGATTCCCTAGCAGATTCGTGTTGGGCCTCGTCGCTATGTGTTTTATGCTTTTCGCTGCGACCGCGCATCGCGCGAGCGCCACGCCGCAGGCCGCGCCCGCTGAACAGCCTTTCGTCGTCGAGTACTACTACAAAGCCAAGTGGGGCTACGCCGACGAGTTCATCCGCCTCTTCAAGAAGAACCATTTCCCGCTACTGCAAAAGGAGATTGAGGCA
>JACOSF010000247.1 GCA_016179005.1 Acidobacteriota bacterium
AGCACGAACAGCAGCAGCACCAGCATTCGCTTGGCGATCTCTTTTTTGCTTTGCGTTTTCATCTCGTCCTCTCGTCCTCTTGTCGTCCGCTGCTTCCCATGTCCGACCGCTTTCCTCTTCTATCCGCGCACGCTAGGCTTTCCTCCAAACGACATGCAAGCGACAAGGCCGGACAGCCGCACCATGTCGCACTTTGTCGCTGGTACTACTGATTCACCAATCCACTGCGATTGAATGGCTTATTGCTGAGGCGTACAATCAGGCTGCTTTGAAGGCCTTTTGAGGTCCGGATGGGCAGCAACTCCACCCCGCCCACGCCCGATTCCGCGCAGGATGATCGTCTCGAATCCTGGAAGGAAATCGCCGCCTATTTGCGCCGCGAAGTGCGCACGGTCCAGCGCTGGGAGAAACGCGAAAGCCTGCCCGTCCACCGCCACGTGCACGACAAGCTCGGCAGCGTCTACGCCTTCAAGTCCGAGCTCGATGCCTGGTGGGTCAGCCGCCGTGCCGAAGTCGAAAACGAAGACGCCGCCGCCGCAGACGAAAACGGCGCTGAAGAAATCGATTCCGCCGAGCCGGAGCTGCCCGAGGTCGCAGAGACTCCGCCGACCCCGGAAAAACCATTTGTTGTTTCACCGAAGATTCCTCTCAAGCCCAAGGAACTCGTTCGCCACCCGGTGAAGAGCCTCCGCCGTCCGGTCGGCGTCCCGCTCGGCATTTTGCTGGTCATCATTGCCATGGCCGCTTATCTCATCTGGCCGCGCCTGCCCTTTCACACCAACGTCCAGGGCAGCCGTGTGATGATCGCCGTGCTGCCCTTCGACAATCTCAGCGGCGATTCCGAGCAGGAATATCTCCCGGACGGCCTGACTGAGGAAATGATTTCCCAGTTGGGCCGCCTGAATCCGGACTCTCTCGGCGTGATTGCCCGCCAGTCTTCCATCCAGCAGAAGCACTCCAAAAAGACGCTGCGCGAAATCGGCAAGGATCTCGGCGTGGACTACATCGTGAACGGCAGCGTGCGCCTCTCCAAGGGCGACCCCGGCAACCCCAACGACGATCGCGTCCGCATCACCGCCAATCTCAGCCAGGTCAGTTCCAACTCGCAGATCTGGTCGCAGAGTTATGACCGCATGCTGAGCGACGTCCTCGACGTGCAGAGCGAAGTGGCCCAGGCCATTGCCGGCGAAATTCGCGTGAAGCTCACCCCGCAGCAGCGCGCGCGCCTCGCTGTCCCGCGGCCGGTGAATCCCGACGCCTACCGCGCCTACCTCAAGGGCCGCTACTACCTGAATCAGCGCGCGCTCGACGGCCTCGAGCGCGGCATCGGTTTCTTCGAGCAGGCCGCCGCCATCGACCCCAACTACGCCCTCGCCAGCGTGGGCATTGCCGACACCTACAATCTCCTCGGCTTCTACAGCGGCTTGCCTCCGAAAGTCGCCTATCCCAAAGCCAAGGAAGCCGCGCAAAAAGCTCTGGCGCTGGATAGCTCGCTCGCCGAAGCCCACGCCGCCCTCGCCGATGTCCGCTTGAATTACGACTACGACTGGAAGGGCGCCGAGGCCGGCTTCCGCCGCGCCATCGAGCTCAACCCCAACTACGCTGTCGCTCATCACTGGTACGGCGTGATGCTGGCCATCTCCGGACGCAGCGCCGATGCTGGAGTGGAGCTGAAGTCCGCCCTCCTGCTCGATCCTGTTTCGCTCGCCATTTCCTGCGACATGGCCCTGCAAGCCCTCTATGCGCGCGAATTCGACAAATCCATCGAGCAGAGTCGGAAGTGTCTCGAGCTCGACCCCGCCTACCACATGGGCCACGCCTGGTTGGGCCGCGGCTACCTCGAAAAGAAGATGTACCCGGAGGCCATCGCCGAATTCAAGAAAGCCATTTCCCTCCAGCCCGCCAATCTGATGGCTCTGGCTTTCCTGGGTAACGCCTACGCGCGCTCCGGGCAGCCCGCGCTGGCGCGCAAAGTCATCCGCGATCTCCAGACTCTTTCCCGGCGGCACTACGTGGCGCCGGCGCTGATCGCCATCGTTTACGCCGGCCTCGGCGAAAACGACCGCG
>JACOSF010000261.1 GCA_016179005.1 Acidobacteriota bacterium
GGCGGGGACGGCGCGTTCGCGGGCCCAGTCGCGCAGGCGCTCGACTTCCTCGTGCCGCGTGACCGAAAGCGGCCGCGTTGCGTGGCATTCGGCGACAAGGATTTCCGTCGAAAGTTGCGCCTGCTTCGAAAACGCCGTGTACAGCGCGCTCACGATGGCCTGCTCTACCTCCGCGCCGGAAAATCCCTCGCTCGCCGACGCTATCGCGGCGAGGTCAAATCCCGCCGGGTCGCGCCCGCGTTTCTTCAGATGGATCTTGAACAGCTCCGCGCGGGCCTCCGCATCCGGAAGGTCCACAAAGAAAATCTCATCGAATCGCCCTTTGCGCAGCAACTCCGGCGGCAGCATATTGATGTTGTTCGAGGTGGCCACCAGAAACACGCCGGGCTTACGGTCCTGCAGCCAGGTGAGGAACGTCGCCAGGATGCGCTGCGTGAGGCCCGCGTCCACATCCGCGCTCGAACCGGAGGCCGCGAAACCTTTTTCCATCTCGTCAATCCACAACACAATGGGCGCGAGTTTTTCAGCGATTTCCAGCGACTTGCGCAGGTGCTTCTCCGATTCACCGACGAATTTGTCGTACAGCGCACCGGCGTCGAAGCGCGCCAGTTGCAGGCTCCATTCGCCGGCCACGGCCTTTGCGCACAGGCTTTTCCCGCAGCCTTGCACGCCGGTGATCAGCACGCCCTTGGGCGGCTCGAGCCCGAACTTCTGCCCCTCCGCGCTGAGCGCCCCGCGCCGTTTCTGTAGCCACTCCTTTAGATTTTTCAGGCCGGCCACGTCGGCGAAATTCGCGTCGGCCTTGAGATAAGTGAGCGTGCCCTCCTGGCGCAGCGCGCTGCGTTTAGCCTCGAGGACGTCGCTCACCGTGCGCGCATCCACCTTGTTACGCTCCAGGATGCACTTCGCCAGCGTCCGCCGCGCCTCCTCCATAGTCAGTCCGGAAAGGTTTTGCGCGAGTTGCTTCAACCCCGCTTGGTCCAGTTCAATCTTGATGCGCGCCTGCAGGCCAAACTCCGCGATCGTCGCTTGCACCACTTTCAACAGCAGCACGTCATCCGGCAGCTCGACGCGGAAGGGCACCGCGTCGTCGTCCAGCTCCGCGGGGAGCTTGAGCACCGGCGCGGACAGCACGATGGAGCGCTTCATTTCCCGGAAGCTCGCGGCCAGCTCGCGGAGCCGGCGCAGCAGGCGGTCCTGGTCGAGGTAGCGCGCGAAATCCTTGAGCAGGAAAATTCCGTCGCCGCGCATGTTGGCGATATTGCCGAGCATCTTTTCCGGGTCTTCGGTCTCGTAGATGGCCTGGTCGGTGCCCTTGCGCTGGAGGCCGTGGGTAACCGACCAGGTGAAGAAAGGAACATCCAGCTCGGCGGCCACGTCGGAGAGCAAGTCTTCGATGCGTTTTTCTTCGGACGTTTCCACGGAAATGATCGGGTGGCGTGAGTTCACCAGCAGTCGAAGCTCGTCGCGCTTGTCGGGGGCGGTAGACATCGCTGCATGCTCCGGCCCGGCCGGTGGCGGCCGGTTTGACAAAGATGGAAGCGTCGGCTAGTCTAGCTGTTTTGGGATTATCTGCAAGAACTTCACAGGACGCGGCGCTCTCCGCCGCGTCTCACTCATAAGGAGCCTGGAATGGCGCAGGGAGCAGCAAAAAAGGTTAAGCCCAGAAAGAAATCGGTCCTCAAGCGCATCCGGCAGACCGAGCAGCGTACCATCGTCAATCGCGCCAATCTCACGCGCGTGCGCGGCATGATGAAGGACCTGCGCGCGGCCATCGGTGCCGGAGACTCCGCGGCGGCGAAACAACTCCTCAGCACCACGTTGTCCGCGATTGACCGGGCCATCCAGAAGGGCGTTTTGCAGGAGAACACCGCCAACCGCTATAAGTCCCGCCTCACCATAGCCTGCAACACGATGGGCGCAGCCAAGGCCTGACGCGGGCCGCGACTGAACGGCTTCCAAACAGCACGCAACGCCGGGCCACAGCCCGGCGTTTTTTTTTGCTTACCGCGCCACCGAGCTTTTCTTCGTCTCAGCCGACGTCGGGTCAATCTGCGTCTTGATCTCTGAAACGCGGTTGGCCGGAAAGCCGCCTTGCCGCGCATGCTCGCGCACAGCTTCTTCGTTCGGAGCAATGTACACACAATAAATCTTGTCGTCGGTGACGTAGCTTTCCAGCCACTGGATTTGCGGGCCCATCGCGTTCAGCACGCTGCACGATTTCTGCGAGATGCCCTGCAACTCCTGCGGAGTGAGCTTTCCGGCGCCGGGGACTTCGCGCTCGATGATGAACTTGGGCATGCCAGGTTCCTCCGTTTCCTAGATCGCCTGCTGTGGTTGTCCAGATGCCGCCATAGTAGTCGAGTCACGGGCGTCTTGCAACTTTGCCATCGCACATTTCCCTGCCGCGCAGTCATTCGCTGAGAATGGAAGTGGAGAACCACAGAAAGGAATTACGCCGTCAAGCGAGCGACCAGAAATTCCATCACCGCACGCTGGTCGATCTTGCCCTTTTTTAGACGGCTGTCGGCCTCGCCGAGTGCCTCGAGCCCATCCAGCAATTGCTTGCGCGGAATTTTGCGTGATTGCCGGATGGCTTGTTCGGCGGCATTGCCGCGCATGTTCAATTGACGAGACGCCTGCCATCCGGGGCTGTGCGCGGGGAGTTCCTGGGCCTCTAGCAGCTTGCGGTACATCCACGCCATGGCCCCCACCAGGGCCGGCGGCTGCTCGCCGTTGCGCAGCAGGTTGTCGAGAAACACCATCGCGCGGTCGCGCTTGCGCAGGGCCAGAATATCGGCGAGCTGCCAGACGTCGTATCTCTTCGAGGAAATCACCAGCGCATCCAGGTCTTCCGCAGTGATCGCCCGTTTCCCGGCGTAGGTGGCCAGCTTTTCCAGCTCGGTCCGCGCCCGCGCCAGATCGTTGTTCACCAAGTCGAGAAGTTCCTCCGCGCACTCCGCGTCCAGCACCGCGCCCATCTCCTGGGCCATCTGCATCACGAACGGCGCGCCGGATTCTTCTCCCAGAGTGAGCTTGACCACCAGCGCCCGCTCGCCCAACAACTTCGCAAACTTCATGCGCTGGTCAAGCTGCGCGGCTTCGAACACTAGGATGGTGAAAGGCGCCGGGTCGTCGAAATATTTCTCCAGCGCCTCGACCAGCGCTTCCCGCGCCTCTTCGCCCAGCCGCTCCCAAGCATCCGCTTCTTCCACAAATACAACCTGCCGCGGGGCCAGCATGGGCAGCGACTGCGCATTCTGCAGGACATCGTCCACCGAGACGTCTTTCGCCGAATGCCGCGACACCGCCCAGGCGCGCGCCGCCTCGGGCACGAATTTCTCGACCAGCACCGCGCGCAGCCTGTCGCGCAGAAACGTGTCGGTGCCCAGGAGCAGCGCGGCAGACACTCCCGTGCCGCTCTCTAACTTCTTCTGAAATTGTTCGAGGCTGACTTCGGCCATCAGAAGTTCTCCAGCAGTGCGGAGACCAGCCGGGCCGCAAAGTCGCGGGCCAGGCGATCCAGCGCCGGCTGCTGCTCTTCGAAGAAGCTGGCGACGTCCGTGGACACCTCGTACTGCTCGCGGAATACAAAATTGTCGTTCTGGAAGTGCACCTTGCCCGATGCCCGGTCGGTGAGCCGCACTTTCAAGTGCACCGTGACCACCATCGCCGTCGCGCGTCCCGTGGCCGCGTCAAACAGCACGGCGTTCGATTCCACGTGAACCACTTCCCCCCGCAACACCGCGTCCGCCGCGGTTTCTTCCGGCACCACGCGGTACTTCGTTCGAGAGAGCAATTCGCGCACCAGCGCTTCCGTCAGGCGCTGCTCGATGCGGTAGCGCGTGGTGCGGTTCTCCAGCGCCGGCACCGCCAGGGTCTTCCACTCCGCGGGCAATTCGCTGCCCCGCCCCGCCACGTGGTAGCCGCAGGACGTCAAACCAGAAAATAGAAAAGAGAAAAGAGAAAATAGGAAGAGCACACCGACTACTCTGCGTGCGTGGAGCAGGCGCCAGCGCTGTGCGGCAACGCGGCGCTGCTCTGTTTGGGTCTCAGGAGGCAATGAGCTTCTCCGCAATGCGCAGGGCGTTGGCCGCCGCGAGACGCACGTTATCAGCAGCGCCCCACAACCACCAGCTATGCGCTACGCTGGGGTCCGCTTCCACGCGCGCCACATGGATGCGGCTTTCTCCGGCCACGCTGACGTTTGTCGGCGAGGTGGCGCCCGTTTCTACACTCACCCCCGCAGCAGACAACGCTTTCTCGAGTGCCGCCGCATCCACCGCCGCGCCACACTCCGCGTGCGCCGTAAACGCGTACGAATAAAACACCGGGGCCTGCACCAATTGCACGGCCGGAATCGCCGCGCTCCCCAGCCCCCGCGAGGTCAGAAAGCGCGACACGCCGCGGCTGATGGCTGCGCGCGCGCCACCGAGTTGTTCCCGGCTCTCCGCTCCGAATCGTGCCAGCAGATTGAAGGCGACCTGCGCGTCATACACAGTCTGCGAAATCGGCTGGAACCGCAACAGGTTCACCGTCTGCGACTCCAATTCTTCGATGCCGGCTGGCCCGCGCTCGGATACCGGCTGCAAGAAGACAATGGAAAGCCGACTGGGGTTGAGCGGCGCCAGAGCCGCCGCCAGCGTGCACGCCACGAGAGTTGCTGCGGGCGGCGAAAAGAAAAGTTTGCCGGTCTTGATTTCCACTGGAGGCGGCAACACGCCATCGAGCGAGGGAATCCACGGCTGCGACTCAGCCAGGTCCACGAACGCCCCGCTCAAGTCCACCACAGTGGCGCCCGCTCGCGCGGCCTGCTCCCAGTGCCGGATGGCGAATTCCGGACGGCCAGCAAAAAACGCAAAATCGACGCCCTCGAAGCTGTCCTCCGCTATGGCTTGAATAAACGCCGGCTCGCCGCCCGCTTCCGTCAATGTGCCGGAAGCCACGTCGTCGTCAATCAGCCGCAGATCGCTCGTGGGAAAGCTGCGCTCGGCGATAAGTTCGCTCAGGTCTTTGCCGCGGAGAGACGAAGCGCCGGCAATGGCAACGCGAAAGGTGCGGGCGGGCATGGAATGCATCACTGGGCGGTGGGCTGCGCGGCCAGGCGGTGGCGCAGCGCGCGCACCAGCGCCAGCGTCAGCCCGGAAATGGTGTAGGAGCTGGCAATCAAAAGGAGGACCTGCTCGGAATACTCAACGACGGACCAGCCCAATAGAGCCAGCGCAATCACGACCACCGACGGTTGCCGTCGCGTCCAGCCGAGGTCTTTCCCGCTGAAGTAACGAATCGTACTGACCATGAGCGCCGCTAGTGCGGCCATCATCGCCAGCCATAAGAACGAGTCCAACGAGCGCTCCAACGGAAACTTCAACCCGTGCACTGCGGCAGCCACCATCCCGGCTGCTCCAGGAGCCGGCATACCCAAAAAGTACCGCGAATCAGGAGCCATGCCTTGAATGTTGAATCGCGCCAGCCGCCAGGCGCAGCAGGCCACGAAAGCAAAACAGGCCAAGAGGCCGAGGCTGCGCAGAATGTCCGGCCCGGCGGTCACGCCGCGCACGCCCCAGGCGTACGCGAGAATGCCCGGGGCGATTCCAAAGCTGACCACATCCGCCAGCGAGTCGTACTGTTTGCCGAATTCCGAAATCGAGCCGGTGGCGCGCGCGATGCGGCCGTCCAGGGAATCGAAGAGAATGGCCAGGCCAATGGCGATGGACGCTTTGTCAAAATTGAGCGTGCCGCCCATCATCGTGGCGTGCAGAGCGTAGAACCCGCAGCCCAGGTTGAGCGTGGTCAGCGCGGCAGGGACCAGGTGGATGCCCCGCCTTAGCCGGCCGTTCTTTTTTTTCGGGAATAGGGGTGTTTGCTCTTCGTTCATGGCCATCGCGCCAGGATGTCCGACCCGCCGGCCACATGCTGGCCCTTGCGGACCGTAATCTCTGCCTCCGGGGGCAGCCAGACGTCCACACGCGAACCGAATCGTATCATGCCCACGCGCTCCCCGCGAGTGACAGCGTCCCCCGCGGCCTTCCAGTTCACTACGCGGCGGGCAATCCATCCGGCAATCTGCTTGAACATGATGTCGCCGCGCGGCGTGGCGATGGTGAACACGTTCTGTTCATTTTCCACCGAGGCCCGCGCGCGCATCGCCGCAAAGAATTTTCCCGGGCGGTAGTCCACCCGTCGGATGGTGCCGGCCACCGGGGCCCGCTGCACGTGCACGTCCCACACCGCCAAGAAAATGCTGATGCGCCGACCGGGCCTGCCTTCCCACGCTTCCTCGACAATTTCTACTACACGGCCGTCCGCCGGCGACACCACCGCCGCCGGATCTTCCGGAATCACGCGCTGCGGGTCGCGGAAGAAATAGAGCACGAACACGCCGAGAAAAATGCAGATTCCCGCCACCCAGTTCAGCCAGGTTGCGTTCTCGAACACGAGGCGGTTCAGCGCCAGCAGCGCGAGGCCCGCCACCAGCGGCGGCGCGGAAAACAGGTAACCTTCTCTGATCATGAGGGCACACTGCTCCCTGAAACGAAAGACACACAGAGTTTACGACGGAAGCGCCCGTTTGGCTGCGCGATTATTGGGCGGAATGCCCGCTGGCGTGCCGCGCGATGAGCTGCTCCATCTCGTCCTTCACACGCAGCTTCATTTTTTTCAGCGCGGCGAGGCGATTGATGTCCTCCACGCTCAGGTATGGGTCCTTGGTGAGTTGCTGGACTTGACGTTCGTACTGGGAGTGTTCCTGGGCCAAGCGTTGCAGTTCAGAATCGCTGGTAAGGAGTTGCTCGCGAAGCTCACGAGTCGCAGTGGACATCAGTTCGCCTCCAGTTTTTTCGCTTCCCCTCCCCCTCACGCCGAACGTAACACAAGCCCGCGGGAAGAATCAAGGCGATGTCTCACGATTGTTAATCATCCTCTCCGAGCCCACACGAAAGCACCAGCGCATCTTCTACGGGTGATGCGTAGTAGTGCTTCCGCCGGCCGGCCGGCCGGAACCCATGCCGCTCATAGAAGGCAATGGCCCCGGCGTTGGAGGCCCTCACTTCCAGGAACGCGCGCTGACCTCCAAAACTCCGCGCCGCCGCCAGGGCCCCATCCAGCAGCCGTGAGGCAATGCCTGTCCTTCTGGCTCCCGGCAGCACAGCGAGATTCAGAATCTCCATCTCTTCTCCGGAGAACAAGCCGGCCAGAAATCCAACGGGTGTTCCATCCACCTCCGCGACCCAGGCACAGTGCCCCGCAGGAAGTCTCGCGGTTACTGCATCTTTATCGGAAACAAAGAATGATCGCCACGCCGCAGCAGGCCACTGCGCTGCTTCCGGGCTTGCTTGCTGAATGATGAGGATTGCGTCGAGTTCCGCCGCGGCCACTCTTCGGAGCGTCACCATCATTGTGCCGGGGTTTTGAAGTTGAGTTCGGCGTCCGTGCACCGGACATAGTTCGCGTCCAGGTGCAGCGCGTCCACCGTTTCTCCGCGCCGCGCGCGCTCCCGTCCAAGCTGCCCGATCAGCGGCGCCAGCACCGGCGAAGCCTGCCCTACCGGATTATTGGCGAAGCCTGACTTTTCCAATTCAAAATACAGCAGCGACGGCGCCGGCGAAATGAACGCCGGGCCGCCCTCGATGTTCTCTCGAAATTCGGCGCTCAGCCAGGCGAGGAACTCGGACAGCTTTTCAACCCTCTCGTCTTGATGTCGCCGAAGGGCATGGGCTCCCCGCTCGTAGAGCGCTCCAAAGATCTGCCCGCGCCGCGCGTCCAGCACCGGCGCCACCCACTTCCCCGGCGCAGATGACTGCACGGCCACCGCCTCCAGCGCGCTCACCGCCGCAATCGGCTTGGCGTGGACCTCGGCCCAGCCCTTCACCGCGGCCAGGCCCACGCGCAGGCCGGTAAACGACCCCGGCCCCGCCGCCACGGCATACAGATCGAACGCGGGGAGCTCGAGCCGCAACTCGCCCAGCAGAATCTCCAATTGGCGAAACATCCGCGAGGAGTAGTTCTCCTCCCCGGTGGTGCAAATCACCCCCAGGAGTTGGTCGTCGCGCAGCACGGCCAGGCTTCCAGAGGCTGAGCTCGTGTCCACCGCCAGCACTAGCATTCAGAGATTCTACCCCAGCCTGGTGCCCAAAATGGAATCGCGGTTCGTTGTCTCCGGATCTGCCGGGCTTGCCCAGAGCGAAGCGAAGGGTTCGCCCAGTTTGCTGTAGGACAGGCTTTCCAGCCTGTCCGCATTGCCGGTGTCTCTCGAGACAGACGTAGAAAATGGCAATTTTGCCCTCTTGCCCCCGCCGAAATGTTTCTGCATATTCACTTGACGCCTGTAAGCCTTGTGTCTAGAATTGGATGTACAGACTGGGGGTCTTCGCCGATGGATTTTAAGATAGGTGATAAGGTCGTCTATCCGAACCACGGTGTAGGGATCATCGAGCAAATCAGTTACGGCATTTTGAACGGTAAAACCGAGAAGTACTTCCTCCTGAAAATCATGTCCGGCGGCCTCAAGGTAATGGTGCCGCAAAACAACGTTACCTCCGTCGGTCTGCGCCCCGTCATCCGTTCCCTGGATGCCGCCAAAGTGCTGACCTACATCGAGAAGGGGTCCTGCTGCTCGCACAACGACTGGAAGCACCGCTTCAAGGAGAATTCCGAGCGCATGCGCACCGGCTCGCTGCTGGAAGTGGCTACTGTGCTGAAAAGCCTGGTTTCGCTCTCCGGCTCGAAGCCGCTGTCTTTCCGCGAAAAGAAAATGCTGGAGCGCGCCAAGCACCTGCTCGTCAGCGAGTTGGCCACTGCCCGGAATACCTCCGAGCAGCAAATGGAAGACTCTCTGGTGCGCGCCCTGGCCAAGGCCAAGCTGCAGATGCCCGTGTCTCTCGAGAAATACGAGTAGACGCCGCCGTAGCGCGGGGCTTATCCCCGCGCAATGGAGCCTCCGAACCCTGGTCCCGGCAATAACGGCCCTTTGGCGGCCAGCCGGGACTTATGTTTTTCTCCTGCCCTGAGTCCGCCGTGGTGGACCCCACCCGCCTCCGCCCGGCGTCTCCACACGAACTAGCGCCCCGGCCGGCGCATAGAAGCTGCACTTCGCCGCCAGTCGCTTCGCTTTCCCCTTGACTACCAACTCGTTCTTGCCCTTTGCCCCGGGCGCCCCGCCGGATAGGCCGTAGGGCGACGTTTCGCGACGGTCGCATAGCAGACCCACCTGCGTTTCGGCCAGGAGTTCGATCTCGCGCACAATCCCATCGCCGCCGCGCCAGCGACCTTTGCCCCCCGACCCGCGCCGCAGCCCATACTTCCGCACGCGCAGCGGGTAGGCATGCTCCAGCACCTCCACCGGCGAATTCAGCGAATTGGTCATGTGAGTGTGAATGCCGCTCAAGCCGTCCAGCCCCGGCCGCGCGCCCATGCCGCCCGCAATCGTTTCGTAATAAGCGAACGGCTCCCCGGAGTGCCGCGTGTCCGCACCGCCAAAGGTGAGATTGTTCATGGTGCCCTGGCTGGCGGCCGGAATCCTCGTGGGGACGGCCCGCGCCAGCGCGCGAAACAGCGTGTCCACAATCCGCTGCGAAGTCTCCACGTTGCCCCCGGCCACCGCTGCCGGCGGCCGCGCGTTGACGATGCTGCCCTGCGGCGCCACCACGCGGATCGGCCGCATCAATCCGCTCGTCGCCGGCACCTGCTCATCCAGCAGGCAGCGAAACACGTAAAACACCGCCGACCACGTAATCGCTTCCACAGCATTGATGCTGCCCGCGCACTGCGGCGCCGACCCCGTAAAGTCCACTTCCGCGTGCGTGCCGCGCTTGCGGATGGTTACGGCAATGCGCAGACGCTGCGGCGCGATGCCGTCGCTGTCCAAGAAATCCTCTGCGCGATACGTGCCGTCGGGAATCTTCTTCAGCATGGCCCTGGTCATGCGCGCCGAGTACTCCAGCAGGTGCCGTTCGTACGCTTGCACTTCGCGGCGGCCGTACTTCCCCACCATTTCCGCCAGCCGGCGCTCCCCGATGCGGCATGCGGCGATCTGCGCGGTGAGGTCGCCCTCGCGTTCGCGCGGCGTGCGCACGTTGCGCAGGATAAGCGCCAGCACATCTTCCACCACGCGCCCCTTCCGGAAAATCTTGACCGGCGGGATGCGCAGTCCTTCCTGAAAAACTTCCCGCGCCAGCCCCATGGAGCCCGCCTGTCCGCCGCCGACGTCCGCGTGGTGCGCGCGGTTGGCCACGTAGAACATCGCCCTGCGCGAACCGCCAAAATGTACCGGCATCACCATGGTCAGGTCCGGCAGGTGCGTGCCGCCTTCGTATGGATCGTTCAGCACGGCGACGTCGCCCGCCTCGAGCCGCAGCGCCCGCATGGCCGCTTGCACGGACATGGGCATCGAGCCGAGATGCACGGGCATATGGTCGCCCATGGCCAGCACTTCTCCCGCGGAATTGAACACGGCGCAGGAGTAGTCCC
>JACOSF010000034.1 GCA_016179005.1 Acidobacteriota bacterium
CCCCAGCCGGGCAACTCGCCGCACTTCGGCGCCGTTTCCGGCCGCATCGGGGCGATTGCCGTGGATCCCACCGACCCCAATATAGTGTATCTCGGCGGCGCCCAAGGCGGCGTGTGGAAGACGACCGACGGCGGCCTGAATTGGACGCCGCTCACGGATAGTCAGGCCTCGCTGGCCATCGGCGCCATCGCCATCGATCCCTCGAGTTGCACTCCGGCGCCCTGCCGCACCATTTACGTCGGCACTGGCGAACAAACGTTTTCCAGTAGCAGCTACTATGGCGCAGGTATTTTAAAATCCACAGACGCCGGCGCAACCTGGACGCAGATGGGGAATCCACCCGGTTCCCCGTTCGTGGGACCGTTCGGCGGCGGCCAGACGAGTTTCAGTTTTGGCGGCGCGCGCATCAGCGCCCTCGCCGTGAAGCGCGACGGCAGCGTCCTTCTCGCCGGCGCGGACATTGGAAACGGAGGATCTGGCTCCGGTATCTACCGTTCGACTGACGCCGGTGCGACATGGACACCGGTGATGTTTACTGCTGGTGGCGCCGACAGTCCCACTGACGTGCTCTTCGATCCGATCAATCAGAATGTGGCCTATGCGGGGGTCGGCACCGTAGTAGGAAGTGCTTTAAGTTTAAGCAGCGTCTATAAATCTGCTGATTCAGGGCAGACGTGGACCCGCGCTGACGCCTCCGGCATCAGCAAGCTGCCCACCACGAACGTCGGTGTCATCAAGCTAGCCATCGCGCGCTCCGCGCCTTCCACGCTCTACGCCACCATCGCCAACGTCGCTACCGACGACCTGCTCGGAATGTTCAGGAGCACCGATGGGGGCGTCAATTGGACGCAGCAGACCTCCACGCCGAACTTTTGCAGGGGCCAGTGCTCCTACGACATGGTCGTCCGCGTCCACCCCAACAACGCGAACGTTGTCTACGTCGGCGGCTCGTCCCCCAGCACTTTTTTCTCTCGTTCCATCGACGGCGGCTCCACTTGGGCTTCATTCATCACCACTCCCACGCCCAACCAGTTTATCCACGTGGACCAGCACGCCATCGATTTCGGCTTCTCCGGCCTCAACGCCGTGAAGCTCTATCTCGGCAATGACGGCGGCGTGTGGAGCGTGGATGTTTCCAACCCGACCAGCTCGACTCTCCCTTGGGTGAACCTCAACTCCACTCTCCAGCTCGCGCAATTCTATCCGGGCATTTCCATTCACCCCTCCGACGAACAGATCGGCATGGGCGGCACGCAGGACAACGACACCCTCAAATTCTCCGGCGCGCTTCCCTGGGATCAAGTGGGCCCGGGCTGCGATGGCGGCTACAACGTCATCGACCGCGGCGTGCCCAGCACCTGGTATTTCATGTGCCAGTTTGGCGTCATTTTCAAATCCATCGTAAACGGCACTCCCGGCTCCGGCAACCTCGCCATTAACGGCATCGACCCTTTCGATTTTGTGGCCTTCATCCCGCCCATGATTGGCGACCCGAATGTCCCCGATCGCCTCTACTTCGGCACCTCGCGTATCTACCAGACCAATGATGGCGCACAGAATTGGACCGCGATTTCTCCCGACCTCACCGCCAGCCTCGCCTCTCTACGCGCGATTGCCGTGGCTCCCAGCGACTCCAACGTCGTGTACACCGGCGCGCGCAATGCGCGCATTTGGCGGACCTTGAACGCGGGATCGGGCATCAGCGCCACCTGGACGGAGATTTCTTCGGCAATCGATCTGCCCAACCGTGTGATTACCGCCATGGCCGTCAGTCCAGCGGATCCCAACATCGCGTTTGTCACATTTTCCGGCTTTACATTCGGCTCCGATACGAAGGGCCACATCTTCAAGACCACCAACGGCGGCGCCACTTGGACCGACATCAGCGGTACCGGCGCGGGCGTCCTGCCCAATACTCCGGTCAACGCTATCGTGATTGATCCCGATTTCGTGCCGGTGGGCGACCGCATCTTCATCGGTACGGATGTCGGCGTCTTCGAAACCACCGACGGCGGCGCCACCTGGAACACTCTAGTCACCAGCCTGCCGCGCGTCGCCGTGCTTTCCCTGGCGCTGCGGCGCGAATCGCGCACGCTTCGCGCCGGCACGCATGGGCGCGGCATGTGGGACTTGCAATACTCCCCGTTGCCCGCGTACACGCTCAGCTCCGCCTCGCCCTCGAGCTTCGCTCCGAATTCCGGCCCAACGCCCATCACTGTCCGCGGCAATGGCTTCACCGCCAACTCGGTCATCAATTGGAACGGCACGCCGCTCAGCCCCACTACATTTACCAGCGCGACGCAGCTCGACGCCAGCGTGCCCAACAGCCTCCTCGTCGGCGGTCCTCCGGCGCAGGTCACCGTGGTGGACTCGGTTCTCGGGCCAACCAACGCGTTGCTGGTCACCATCCTCAATCCCACGCCGGCCATCACTTCTCTCTTGCCGACCAGTGTAGCCTCGGGCGGCAGTGCCTTCACCCTGACAGTCAACGGCACGGGTTTTGTCTCCGGCACCGAAGTGCATTGGGACGGCAGCCCCCGGGTCACCACCTTCGTCAACAGCACGCAGGTCACCGCGCAAATCACCGCCGCAGACACCGCCACCAGCGGGAAATTTCAGGTGACCGCGTTCAACCCCACGCCTGGCGGTGGCACGTCTTCGTCGGTGATCTTTCCCGTCACCGGCCCGGGTCCGGTCAACGACAACTTCAGCGCCGCGATTAACGCCAGCCCAATACCTTTCACCGATACGAAGAATTCCGGCTTTGCAACAATTGAAGCCACGGACCCGCAGATTCCGGCAAGTTGTACCACGGCGAACCCGTCCATCAACTCAGACCTCCGCGCCAACAGCATCTGGTACAAGTTCACGCCCACAGTCGCTGGCACCATCACCGCCGACACCATCGGCAGCGTCTATGACTCGATCCTCGCTGTGGTCACCGGCTCGCCGGGCGCCTTCACCGTGGTGGCCTGCAACGACGACACGATTGCGCCGGGCGGCCCTTCACTGGTGAGCTTTACCGCCACTGCCAGCACCACCTATTTCTTCATGATTTCCGCCTGGGCCGGGGACGGCGGCACCACCGTCTTTCATCTGAATGAGTTTGTGCCGCCGCCCAACGATAACCTCGCAAACGCCACTGTCATTTTCTCTTCGCCCTTCACGGACACCGTGGATACGACAGCCGCCACCACGCAGACCGCCGACCCGGTGGTCTCCACGGCCTGCGCGTCTGGCGCGAGCAACGCCGGCAGAGCCAACAACATTTGGTATCGCTTCACGCCTTCCGCCAACGGCACGGTTACCGCGGACACGTCGGGCAGCGCCTATGACACCATCCTCGCTGCCTTCACCGGCGTCCCGGGTGCATTCGCCGAGACCGCTTGCAACGACGACACTGTCGGAGGTCTTACGTCGCAGATTACTTTCCCTGTGACCGCCAACACCACCTACTACTTGATGATCTCTGCGTATTCCGCCGATGGCGGTTCGACCATTTTCCATTTCTCTTCCACCGCCAGCGCCGGTCCAGATTTCAACGTCTCCAGCTCAGCGCAAACCATCACTGTCACCCGCGGTGTGCCCGCCACCGCGACCCTCACGGTCACGCCGATCAACGGCACTTTTTCGAGCGCCATCACCTTTTCGTGTACCGGCCTGCCCTCGCAGAGCGCATGTTCGTTCAACCCGGTGAGCGTAACGCCCGGCGCAAACCCGGCCACGGTCACGCTGACCATCACCGCCACCGCGCCGTCCATGCTTCCGCCCGCCCCGCCGTTCAACGTTCCGCCAGGGCTGTTCTGGCTGGTGGCGGCTTTGGCGATGCTGGCCGCCATGCTGGCCTCGCGACGCGTGAAGCGGTTGCGCGTCGCCCGCGCCGTGGCCGTCGTTGGACTCGTCATCCTCACGGC
>JACOSF010000224.1 GCA_016179005.1 Acidobacteriota bacterium
CGGCAATCGCCGCATCCCGCGCGACACCCTGAAAGCGCGCATTTTTTCCCGCGAGGGCGATGTCTACAACGAAGAGTCGCTGCACCGCGATTTTCAGGCGCTGTGGAACACCCAGTTTTTCGAGGACATTCGCCTCGAAGTGGAACCCAGCCCCGACCGCCCCGATGGCCGCATCGTCGTTTTCTATGTGAAAGAGCGCCCCACCATTCGCCGCATCGAGTACAAGGGCGCCAAGTCCGTCACCGAATCCGAAATCCTGGAGCGCTTCAAGGAGCGCAAAGTCGGCCTGTCGGTGGAAAGCCAGTTCGACCCCACCCGCATCAAGCGCGCGGAGGTCGTACTGAAGGAGCTGCTGAGCGAGCGCGGCAGGCAGTTCGCCGCGATCAAAACCACCTACGAACGCCTCTCCCAGACCAACGCCATCAAGCTCACCTTCAACGTCGAGGAAGGCCCCAAAGTCAAAGTCGGACAGATCAACATTGAAGGCAACACCGCCTTTTCCGATCGCAGAATTATTCGCGCCATGCGCAACTCCCGCCCCTATGCCGTTCCCCTCTACTTGTTCGAGTGGAATGTTTTCAGCAAGACCTTCGACCGGCGCAAACTGTCCGAGGATCTGGAGGTGGGGATCCGCGGCCTCTATCAGGACAACGGCTATTTCCAGGTCCTGGTGAAGGAGCCCGTAACGGCGACCGTGGACGTGAACCGCGGCGGGCTGCCCGGTCCCTGGCCGTTCATCGGCCGCAAGCAAGGCAAGCGCACCAACATCACCATCCCCATTCAGGAGGGCGAGCGTTTTCGCCTCGGCAAAGTTTTTGTCCGCAGTTCAGATCCCGACAAAGGTCTCTACTTCAAGAACGAGTTCCTCGTGAACGCGTTTCCCATCAAGCCGGGCGAGATCTTTGCCACGGACAAAGTCCGCAAGGCCATGGATGAGTACCGCAAACTTTACGGCACTTTCGGATTTATTGATTTCACCTCCCAGCCGCTCACCGACATTGATCAGCAATCCAAAACGATCAATCTGACTTTCGAATTCGACGAACAAAAACAGTTTTTCGTCCGCCGCATCGAGTTCTCCGGCAATACCACCACCCGCGACAAAGTGATCCGCCGCGAAGTCCTGCTCGATGAAGGCGACCTCTTCAACAACCGCGCCTGGGAAGTCAGCATCCTCCGCCTCAATCAGCTCGACTATTTTGAGCCGATCAAGCCCGAACACGCCGAGCTCAAGCGCAACATCAAGGAAGGCACCGTTGACATCAACCTGAAGGTGAAGGAAAAGGGCAAGCAATCCATCGGTCTCACCGGCGGCATCAGCGGCATCGCCGGCAGTTTCATCGGCCTCAGTTACCAGACCAATAATTTCCTCGGCCTCGGCGAAACCCTTACCTTCTCTGCCGATTTTGGCGACCGCCAGCGCAATTTCGTCTTCGGCTTCACGGAGCCCTACCTGTTCGATCGCCCGATTTCTTCCGGTTTTACGATTTTCAACAGCCGCTTCAGCTATAACCAGGCCCGCGAGACTTCCATCCTGCTCGGCCAAAAAGTGCAGGAGGATCCCGCGAGGACCCAGAACTACAACCAGGACCGCAAAGGGGTTTCCCTCTTTGCCAGCTATCCGCTGCGTCGCTTCGGCTTCGCGCGCCTCGGCGTCACGTATTCCTATACGGACAGCACGATCTCCGCTTTCAGCACTGCTTCCCGCTTGCTCTTCGAGAATCTCCGGTTCCGCCAGCTCGCCGGGCCTTCCGCATTGGCCGGCATTCGCTCCAGCAAGATTACGCCGACGATTTCCCGCAACACGATCGACAATCCCATTAACCCCAGCAGCGGGAAGAGCTTTTTCTATTCCTTCAGCTACGAAGGCGGGTTTCTGCAGGGCAACGTCAACACGATCTCTCATACCTTTGAAGGCAAATACTTCCGCCCGGTCAATAAGCGGCGCAACGTCATCGGCGTGCGGGTCCTCGCGTCGTTCGTCACGGGTTTCGGCGGCATTGCGCTGCCGCCGTTCAATCGTTTCTATCTTGGCGGCGAGGACAGCATCCGCGGCTTTGACTTCTTCTCGATTTCGCCCTGGGCCTTCGTCCCCACGTCCAAGAGCGTCCAGATCTCTTTCCTCGACCCCCAGCAGCTCGATGCGCAGGGCAATCCCATCCGGCGCTTTCTCCCCCCGGTACCCGTGCTCGACTACGTGGCCACGACCCCCGGCGGCGATACCCAATGGGTTTCCAATCTCGAGTATCGCGTCCCCATCGTCGGCCCGGTCAGCATGAGCCTGTTTATCGACACAGGCTTGAACGGAATCGCGCGGAAATCGCAATTGCAGCTCGATCCCAAGGGCGTCCAGAGCCTCCGTCAGCAGTTTCCCAATACGACGATTAACAACCGTCTGGACATCGCCTCGGGATCGAATTTCAAGTTCCGTTCTTCTGCCGGACTGGAGTTTGTCGTGCAGTTGCCCGTTGTCAATGCGCCGTTCCGCATCTACTGGGCATACAATTTCTTGCGTTACACGGATAGCGTCATCGAGCCGAAGGGCGATTTTTACCTCAGCGACGATGTGCGCAGATCGTTGCCCCCCGGCGTGCTCGAAGCTCAGGTTCTTCCGCAGTTGAATTTTCTTGTGCAGAGCGAAATTGGCCGTGGCAGGCCCTTCGAGCCGCTCAAGACGTTCCGGTTCACCGTGAGTCGCACTTTTTAGCGGTTCTTCGGCTGCGGTTTTTGGCCGCTAGGTTACGCCATGCAAGAAGGATTCGTGGAAAGTTTGGAGGATTTACAATGAGGCGATGGACAAGCCGATTCTTGCTGCCGGCCGCTGTGGCGCTAGCGGCGATTTCGAGCGGCTGCGGCGGTGGGGGAAATTCCGGCGGCGGTGGCGGCGCCAAGGTGCAAGTCACTGTCTCCCCGCAGGCCACCATTGTGACGCTGAACAGCACGCAACAATTCGCAGCCGCAGTCACCGGAGCCAGCACCGTGGCGATTGCCGCCACAAACGGAGCCGTGCGCGCCACCAATGTCGTCACCATCACCACCAGCTCGGCGCACGGCTTCGCCGTCGGACACGTGGTCACCGTTTCGGGGGTCACGGACTCAAGTTTTTCCGGCACGTTTATCATCGTTTCCGTCCCCACCGCAACGACGTTTACCTACGCGCAGACGGCTGCAGATGCCACCAGTGGCGGCGGCACGGTTGCCAACATCTCCGTGAATTGGTTTGTGAGCGACGTGCAGGGAGGAAACTCCACGGTCGGCACCATCACCACGACGGGACTGTACACGGCACCCGACGCGCTTCCCCCTCCCGCGACCGCTACCATCACTTCCACCGGTGTTGCGCGCGCTTCCAACGTTGTGACCATTACTACTTCCGCGGCTCACAACTTCGTTGTCAACCAGCTTGTGATCATTGCCGGCGTCACAGATTCAAGCTTTAACGGTTCCTTCGTGATCGCCACGGTGCCCACCACCACCACGTTCACCTATGCGCAATCGGGAAGCAATGCCACCAGCGGCAGCGGGACCGTCACTTCGTATGCCGTGAAAATCAAGGCGGTCAGCGTGGCGGACTCCACCGCCAACGGCACTGCTATTGTCGACCTGAGTTCGGGGGTGACCGTGCGCGTGACGCCCTCGCAAGCGGTTGTGGGGACAAGCGAGACGCTTCAGTTTATCGCCACTGTGACAGGATCTTCGAACACCGCCGTTTCCTGGGCCGTCAACGACATCGCCGGCGGGAACAGCACGGTGGGGACCATTTCTTCCAGTGGCCTCTTCACGGCTCCGGCCACCCCTCCTACCACCAGCACCGCGACCATCGCCACCAATGGGGCGGTTCGTACTTCCACCGGAGCAGTGCGCACCTCGAATGTTGTCCTCATTACCACTTCCGCTGCGCACGGTTTTACCACCGGCCAGAGCGTCACCATCTCCGGCGTGGCGGACTCCAGTTTCAACGGCACCTTTACGATCGCTTCGGTGCCTACGACAGCTTCCTTCACCTATGCGCAGACCGGATCCAACGCCACCAGCAACGGCGGAACGGCCGCCGTCGGCTCGTCCTCAGTGACCATTGCCACCGCCTCCGTGGTGACCATCACCACCACCACGGCGCACGGCTTTTTGGCAGGCACGAGTGTCACCATCGCTGGCGTGTCGGATTCGAGCTTCAACGGCACCTTCACAATCGTTACGGCGCCTTCCGCGGCTACTTTCACGTATTCGCAGTCTGGCGCCAATGCCACCAGCGGCGGCGGGACGGCCACTGCGAACTCGAATTCGGTGACGATCAAAGCCACCTCCGTGGCGGACCCCACGATAACCACAGCCGTCCTGGTGACCTTGCAGACCTCGGGTAACCCAACACTCGCTTCCATCAGCCCGTCGACTGCCCCGCAGGGCGCGGTGTTTCAGGATGTCTTCCTGACGGGAACGAATTTCCTCTCGACAAGCACAGTCCGCGTCAACAGCATTCCTCAGCCTCCTGCGGCGATATCGCAGTTCAGCTCCACGCTCCTCCGGGTTCGCGTTCCCGCGAGCCTGCTTGCTTCAACCGGCACCCTTGTGATCGACGTGCAGCGGCAGAATGGCACGACCTCCACATCCCAGAATCTGACCGTGGTCGCCGTACGCCCCGCGTTGGTGGGGGCTTCTCCGGATAGCGCCGTACAGGGCGGCGGCACGTTCAGTTTCAACGTCAACGGCGGCTATTTCGGCGCATCTACCAGCCCGTCGATCACTGCCGAGTTTGACGGCAATACGCGGTCAACCTCTGTCAACGCAGCGAATGAAGGGCGCCAAGCCGGTGTGACGGTCAGTGCCGCCGACTTGAGCGCGGCGGGCTTGTTCTCCGTTGCCGTGCGGAACAATTCCAATCCTGCGTTGTTTGCCGCCACCAACCTGGCGGTGCGACCCTCGGGCGCGCCGAGCGTCCTGGGGCCTGCCATCGCGGTGGGCAGCCAGCCTGGCTCGATCGCCATCAATGAAGCCACGGGGATCGCTGTCGTCACCAATCGCTGCTCAAACACCATATCTCGGATTGACGTGAACACGCTCGCCACGGTCGGAGCAGCCATTCCAGTGGGAACGTATCCCACCGGCGTAGCCGTGGACGCATTGCAGAACCTGGCCGTGGTGGCGAACAGCGGCAACAATGCCGGCTGCCCGGGGCCGGCGGGAACTCCCAGTCTTTCGATTGTTGATCTGGCGGCAGGTTCCGTCACCGCTACGATCACCGCCAACGTCAGCGCAGGGCCATTCTCCGTGGCGGCGAATCCGCTGACTGGTTTGGCGTTGGTTGTCTATCAGAATTCCACCCATGCGGACATTCTGGATCTCACGCAGGTGCCGCCGGCCATTGTGAGCACCACGACCATCACCACAGGGGCCAACCCCAAGGTGGCCATGGAGCCGCGGCTGAATTGGGCCGTGGTGACGCCCGGCGGGACAGGCACGATCTCGATCGTGGACCTTGGACAACGAAACACCGTGGCCATCACTTCCTCCAGTCGGGCCAGCAACTCCACCACGATCACCACGGCTGCCAGTCATTCGTTCCAGCTTGGCCAGGCTGTTCTGATATCGGGCGTGGCGGACACAAGCTTCAACGGCGTTTTCACCATTTCCTCCGTGCCCTCCAGCACGACTTTCACTTACGTGCAGACCGCGCCCAACGCATCCAGCAGCGGCGGGGCGGCTGTAGCCACGCCCTTCCTCGCTACCGCCTCGATCGGCACTAATGTTCGCGGTATCGGCATCAACACGTTTACGCAGCAAGCCATCCTCGCGGATCCCGGCGCGAACGGCCCTGTGCTTTTCAATCTGTTCGACCAGGCGGTGACCAACGTCTCCTTGAGTGAAATTGGCGCCACGGCTGCCGCCTTCAACCCCTACACCAACATTGCCGTCACCACCAACCCCAACACCAACGAAGCTTCGGTGATTGACCCGGAGACCCCTGCACGGGTGGCAAAGTTGACGGTGGGTGTGGGGCCGCGCGCCGTGGCCATTGACCCCGGCACGAACACCGCACTGGTGGTGAACGAGACGGACGGCACCGTGACGCCGATTGGGCTCGGCGCTATCCGGCCTCTACACATCACCGCGATGAGCATGCCGCTTTCCCGGCAACTCGCTCCAGGGGTCACTCTCACATCTGCCGTCAATTTGACGCTGACCATTTTTGGAAAAGGCTTCCTCGGCGGGTCTCAGGTGCGGCTGGACGGAGTAGCGCTGGCCCTGCCTTCCAGCGTCTCGGACCGGCAGCTCACCGTCACCGTGCCGTCGGCGCTATTGGCCGGGCCGCACAACTATGTCCTCGACGTGATTAATCCGGGCGGTATGCTCTCCAACGTGCTGGAACTTGACGTGGTTCAGGCCGTGGACATTGTTGGAGCAGGAGGGGCCTCGTGCACAGCGCCGGCGCCCGCGGCGGTGGCCATTGACGAAGAGCGCAACGTGGCCGTGGTTACCAACCCCGGGTGCGACAATGTCTCCTTCATCGACCTCGCCAGCGGAACGATCACTTCTTCCGTTTCCGTTCAATCCAAACCCCGCGGCGTGGCCGTGAGTTCTCGTTTGGGCACCGCTGTCGTCACAAACAGTGGCGCCAGTTCCGCTTCGATCCTGAACTTGACCACCTCGCCTCCCACCGTGACCACAACGGTGACGGTGGGGAGCGAACCGCTGGGCATAGCCGTTGATGAAAGAACGGGGAACGCCGTGGTGGCCAATGCCAGCTCGAATTCGATCAGCATTTTTGCTGCATCTTCAGGCGGCTCGGCCCAAGCCGTGGCCGTGGATGCGCGGCCGGTGGCCGTGGCCATTGACCCGGATCGCCAATATGTTGCTGTGGCGCACGCGGCGTCCAACAGCCTTGCGGTGGTGAACCTCACCAGCCTCTCGATCCTCGGCCGCGTGTCGAATGTTTCCCTTCCAACAGCGGTGGTCTTTGATCCGGTGACGGACACTTTCATTGCCAATTCGAGTTTGGGGAACAGCCTC
>JACOSF010000225.1 GCA_016179005.1 Acidobacteriota bacterium
CTTCCTGCCGCGCAGAGGCAATGGTGGTATTGGTCGCGAAGGCGGAAAAAGGACGAAATTCGAAAATCGAAATTCGAAACTCGCAACAGAACTGCGCAGTGAAAGCGAGCGCACTTTGAGGCGCGCGTTCCGATTTTCGTGCTTCGAATTTCGTGTTTCGTTTTTTGCTACTGCTTGTACCGTTTCTTGTAAAACTCAATCTGTTTTTCTATCTCTTCTTTGGTCAGCCCGGCCTTCCACTTGTGGTAGTCCGTGCCCATCACTTCGGAGGTGACGCCGGGCAGCAGGTGTTCCGCTTCGGGAATGAACTCGGTGTAAAAGTTTTTGGCCACTTCGTAGAAGCCATGCCACTGCGTGTAGTCGGGGCCCATCATGGCGGTGCCCATGCGCGCGCGGCGGCCCTGGTGATGCCACAGCTCGTAGTAGGTCCATTCGAGCTTTTCGTCGAACGGCGTGGGCGTCAGTTTGCCGGCGGCGCGCAGCTTGTCCATGATGCTCTTGGCGGGCTTGGCGAATTTTTCGTTGTACAGCTCGATGGTGCTCTCGTACTGCACGTAAAAATTTTGCACCCAGCCGGTGGCGTGGCAGTTGGAGCAAACGTCCTGCATGGCCGCGCGGCGCTTCTCCCAGTTTTCGAGCTTCGTAGAAATCACCGGGCGCAGCGTGTAGCTGATGCGGTCGCCCAGATCGTGGGTGATTTTCTGCGTGGAAGTCGCGCTCATGTGGCACGTGGCGCAGGTCGGCGCCGCCGAGTAATCTTTTCCGACCACCCACTTCTTCGAGTTCAAGTTCATCTTGGCAATGTTCGCGCGGAACTGGATGCCATGCTTCGACTCGTTGTAGATTTCCGCTTGCGGGTGGTCGGGACCCATGTGGCACTTGCCGCAGTTTTCCGGCTGCCGCGCCTGCGCGGAGCTGAACGCGTGCCGCCCGTGACACGCCGCGCAGGTGCCCTTGCTGCCGTCGGGATTCACGCGGCCAATGCCGCTATTGGGCCAGGTGTCTGGCGAGAACTTCCCTTCGCCGAGGTAGCTCACCACGCTGCCATGACACTGTCGGCAGCCGTTCACCGCCGCGGGTCCGCCCTCCACGATTTCTCCCAGCATGTTGTCGAGCGAGCCGATGAACTGCGCGGCCTGCGCGTGGTGGCTCTTCGCAAACTGCGCTGTCTCCGCCTTATGACAGCGCGCGCAGTAGTTCGGCGTCACGATAACGGCGATCTTCTGCCCGTAGTGGTCGAATGTAGCCGGGTCGCCGGCCATCGCCTGGTGGCACGAGTAGCAGTCCACGGAGGCCTTGGCGTGCGCGCTTCCGCGCCATTGCTCGACGATGCCCGGCGTGGAATTGCCGTGACATGCGAGGCACATCTGGCCCGGCCCGCTTACCTTCGGCCCGGCCGGCGCCTTTGCTGCTGTCTGCGCGGAGAGCGAAACACAGAAAATCATCAACAGGATTGTGGAGAGAACGAACGTGGGAATTCGACGCATGGGAACCCTCCGAATGGACGCGCGTTCCGAATCTTACGACAAGCAGCCGTGCCAGTGGAACGAAAAAGCAAAACGCAGATGAACACAGATGGAAAGAGATGAACGCAGATATGGATGGGGGTCAGAATTGGTTGACGATGCGCCGGACGTGAACGTGTGGAGTGCCGAAATTGACCAGCAGGCACAATGGCAAGCCCGTGGCCTTTAGATAATTCATGCATTGGGCAAAATGAGCTTCCTCCAGCGCCCGTACCGCTTTCAGTTCTACCAAGACAGACGCAGCGACGAGCATATCTGCTACAAAATCGCCGACCAATTGGCCTTCGTACTTGACCGCGATCGGCACCTGCCTGCTGAAGCGCAAGCCTGCCTTTTCGAATTCGATGGCGAGTGCGTTCTCATACACTTTTTCGAGAAATCCAATGCCGAGTGCATTGGACACGGCATAGCAACAACCGATGATTTTCTCTGTGATTTCATTCAATTCCGCCCTGCGTTCATCCGTTTGCATCTGCGTTTATCTGCGTTCGTATTCTCGATGGTCAGCCTGGGAGAGCGCCGCCGTAGACCACGCGAGGAGCCCCGGAGGCGATGTGTCCGATGCGGTAAAACTTTTCCCGGTGCCGTTTCAATTCGCTTTCGACTTTGGCCACATGCTTCACCGGCACGACTAGGATCATGCCCGCGCCCATGTTGAAAGTGCGCAGCAGCTCATCCCGTTCGATCTTTCCTATGTGCGCGAGATAGGAAAAAATCCTGGGCACCGGCCAGGAGCCCAACTCGACCACGGCCTGCGTGTTGCGCGCCAGCACGCGCGGCAGATTTTCCGTAATCCCGCCGCCGGTGATATGCGCCATCGCGGAGACCCAGCCTTTGCGCAGGATATTTTTTAGCAGCGGCCAGTAGCAGCGGTGCGGGCGCAGCAGCTCCGCGCCGATCTTTCCACCGACTTCGGCCACGTAGTCTTCCGGCTTGTGCCCGGCGACGTCGAACACCAGCTTGCGCGCCAGCGAATAGCCATTGGTATGCAGCCCGCTCGACGCCAGCGCAATCAGCGCGTCGCCTGCGCGCACCGCTTTTCCGTCGAGCACCTTCTTTTTCTCGACGGCGCCCACGATGAACCCGGCCAAGTCGTACTCGCCCGGCGGATAGAACCCGGGCATCTCTGCGGTTTCGCCGCCGATCAGCGCGCAGCCCGCCTGCTTGCACGCGCGGCTCATGCCGTCAATGATTTGCTCGACCACGCGCGGCTCCATCTTGCCCAGCGCAAGGTAGTCCATGAAAAACAGCGGCTCCGCGCCCTGCGTCAGAATGTCGTTCACGCAGTGGTTGACGATATCCATGCCCACCGTGGAGTGCACGCCCAGGGCGAAGGCGATTTTGAGTTTCGTGCCCACGCCGTCCGCACTGGAGACCAGCACCGGCT
This sequence comes from Acidobacteriota bacterium, assembly GCA_016179005.1. Taxonomy (GTDB): domain Bacteria; phylum Acidobacteriota; class Terriglobia; order Acidiferrales; family UBA7541; genus JACQDE01. The sequence continues at coordinate 2,914 of JACOSF010000225.1, forward strand.
CGCGCCAGCGCTTGCGGTCCAACTCGAAGAGCGCGCCGAACGTGCCGATCTGCGAGAGCACGCCGCGGGTGAACGTCCGCCGCGCCAGCCGCGCGATGCGCTGCTTGGCGTCGTCCGCCCGCGAGATGTCCACTCCGGCTTCAGAATATTTCATGCTAACGGCTTGCAAAAACTACGAACGCAGATAAACGCAGATGAAATAAGATGAACGCAGGACAGAGCACTGGATTCAAATCGGGAAATCGAATCAGAACTGATTCTCGCAGAAGTCTGCGTTTATCCTCTTTCATCTGCGTGTATCTGCGTTAAGGTTTTTCTAACCACAAACTACTTCTTCTCACGGCGAGGTGAACAGCCGCTTCCATCGCACCAGCCGCGGCCGCACCAGTGCATTGGCGTAGGCTAGAAAGCGTTCCTGGATGTGGCCCGGCTGCCAGGCTTCTTCCGTGGCTTCCACCGACATGTAGATGAACATCGGAGTGCCGATAATGTTCTCCCGCGGCACGAAGCCCCAGTAGCGGCTGTCGTAGGAATTCCCGCGGTTGTCGCCCATCATGAAGTAATGTCCCGGCGGCACCGTCACCGCTTGGTAGGGAAACGTTTCATTCGGGTTCATCGGCATGGACACGTACGGCTCATCCAGCACTTTTCCGTTGATCCACACCGCGCCGCGGCGGATTTCCAGCTTGTCTCCTGGCACTGCGATCACCCGCTTGATGTAATCGTTCGCGCCCGGCAGCGGCGGGCGGAACACCACCACCTGCTGCCGCTGCGGGTCCTTCCACAGGCTCACGTGCCAGCCGGTGAGCGGCACGCCCGCGTCGTAGCCGAAGCGGCTCACCAGCAGGTGGTCGCCGATCAGCAGCGTCTGCTCCATGGACCCCGAGGGGATCACGCGCGCCTGCACCAGCGAGCTCTGGATCAGCAGAAACGCCACAATCACCCACACCCAGCCCATGATTTCACGCCACACGCGCTTTTCGAGCGGCGCTTTCGCCTGCTTTTCATCCGCCTTCGTCGCCTTCTTTTCCTTCGCGCTCATTCTTTGCCTTTCAACATTTATACACTTTTACATTTCCACATTTTGCGGGGACATAAAGTCCCCGCTACGCTTCTTTCGACGCCGGCACTTCAAGCTGCACCAATTCCGTCGGATACACGCCCGTATAACACGCTGAGCAGAATTTTCCTTTGGTGTCCGCCACGGCTTTCTTCAGTCCCTCGACGGAAAGGTATCCCAGCGA
>JACOSF010000221.1 GCA_016179005.1 Acidobacteriota bacterium
CACGTCGCGCCGCCGGCTTGCTGCCTTTTGCGGATGACCAAAACCCTGAGCCGGTCTGACAGAGCAAATTTTCTTTGGAGGTGAAACGTATGAGGAAAATGTTTCTAGGATTCCTCGCTTTATTGTTGCTGGCTGGGCCCGGATGGGCGCAGAGCGCAGGCGGAAGCAGTTCGCCGGCACAAGCGCCCGCCACCGATGATACGGCGCGGCTCCGGCAGGAAATTGAACAACTGAGACGAACCATCCAGTTGCTGGAAGAGCGTGTGGCGGCGCAGGAAAAGGCGACGCAGCAGGCTCCGGCTCCGGCAGCGAAGGAAAAAGACAAAACCGAAGAGCTGACGGTGACGGTGCAGGACCTTGAGAAGCGCGTTTCGGAGACGGAAAAGCAGGGCGCGCTTGACCGCGTGCGGCTCACCGGCGATTACCGCTTCGAGGCACATTCGATCTGGGGCAAAGTGCCTTCGCACTTTGATGGCATGGAGCTGCAGAACCTGCTGGTGAAGACGATGTTCGCGATGTCGATTCTGGGCGTTCCGCCGGCGAGCATCGCGCAAATCAACAACACCGTTTCCAGCAACTACGCGAACTACCTGCAATTCACCAACAATCTGACGTTCAGCCAATTGCAAGCGGCGATGGCAACGTTTCCTCCGGCATTGCAGCAGCAACTGTTCGGCATGCTGATGCCGTCTACGTTTGTTCCGTCGTACAAAGACAACAACAAAATCATGTACACGAACCGGGTACGGCTGAACTTCGACGCCAAAGTGGCGGACAACATCAGCTTCGCCGGCCGGCTGAGCATGTACAAAGTGTTCGGCGATTCGACCGGCGTGCAGGTGTTCAACGGGCAGCCCAACACGCTCAACATCGACGGAACCACCGGGGGCGTGCCGAACTCCGACCAGGTGCGCGTGGAGCGCGCGTACTTCAGTTGGAACAACATCGGCGGCTCGAAGATGTACCTTTCCATCGGCCGCCGTCCTTCCACGTACGGCCCGCCATTGAACTTCCGCCAGGATGAGTTGCGTGGCGGCACGCCTTCGGGCGCGCTGATCGACTACCAGTTCGACGGCATCACCGTCGGCTACAAGTTCAACGACAACATGATCTGGCGGCTGTGCTACGGGCTGGGCTACGAGTCCGGGTTCGGCAACGGCAACCTGCTCAAGATGCCGCAGGACCGGCTGAAGGACGTGCACTTCCTCGGCGCGAACCTCGACTTTTGGACCTCGGAAAAGACGCTCATTCAGGGGACGTACGCCCACGCGTTTAACGTGAGCGACGGCTTCAACGGATTGGTCGTGCTGCCGCGGAACCCGCTGACGGGCGATCCGATCAACGCGCCGGTGGTGCTGCGGTTCACGCCATCCACAAACCTCGGAGACATCAACCTGTTCGGCGTAAATTTCACGCGGAAGCAGGGGCCGGTGGATTTGTACGTGAGCGGGAACTACTCCGGCACGCGGCCGAATGGGAAAACCACGCCGTTCGGCGGAATGATGTCCGACCCGTTCGAGTCACCGGTGAGCCGCAACGGCTACATGGTGCTGGCCGGGTTGCGCTATAACTTCCCGAACGACGAGCGGACGAAGATGGGCTTCGAGTTCAACCACGGCAGCAAGTACTGGTTCAACTTCGCACAGGCTGAGGACGACATCATCGCGCCGAAGACGAACACGCGCGGGCAGGTGTACGAGACCTACTTCACGCACCGCATCAGCGAGCGATTCATCTTCAAGGCCGACTTCATCAAGTATGGCTACACCTACTCCGGCTCGGGGTGGCACCTCGGTGCACCGAAGAAGCTGGACCAAAACCCCATCCTGGGTTTTCCAACCTACAGCGACGCCTTCAAGTTCTCCATGGGCTTGGTTGCAAGGTTCTAAGCAAACTGTGACCGGGGCCGCGCGCGAGTGGCCCCGGTTACACGACAGACAATCGGAGGTTGTCATGAAGGAAAAGAAGGATTTGAAAGACACCGTCAAATTTCTCGCTGCGACCGTCATTCTGGCGTTGAGTGTGTCGGTCGCCTGGAGCCAGCCAAAGGGCAACGAGACGAAGGGGCGCTTCTACTTCAAGCAGACGTGCAAAAGCTGCCACACGAAAGGCGCCGCGGGCGGCGAAATCACGCCGATGAGCAAGACCCAAGCGCAGTGGGAGCGTTACTTCACCCTCGGCAAGCACAGCAAAGGCACAGAGTTGCTCTCGAAATACCTCACTGAAGAGCAACTGCGCGACGCGTGGGTCTATTTAGTCAAGCACGCGGTGGATTCCCCGCAGCCGGAAACCTGCGGGAAGTGACCGGACGAGACTCGTCCGCGAAAAGCCGCGAGGAGCATATGGATCGGCGGAA
>JACOSF010000222.1 GCA_016179005.1 Acidobacteriota bacterium
AGCAGTTTCCGCCGCTCAGGTCACACAGTTCAATGGAAAGAAGGTCGTCAGCAATCATGGGCACGATAACGCAGTCCCCTCCAGGCAAGATGCGCGAAATCATCGAAAAGGCAGTCATCCGGTTCTGCGGCGATTCCGGCGACGGCATACAGGTGACCGGCAATCAATTCACCAACACGGTGGCGCTGTATGGGAACGACCTGGCCACCTTCCCGGACTATCCGGCGGAGATTCGCGCACCGAAAGGCACGCTGCCGGGCGTGAGCGGGTTTCAGGTCCACTTCGGCTCGACGGAAATCTACACGCCGGGCGATGCGGTGGACGCGCTGGTGGTGATGAATCCCGCGGCGCTGAAGATGAACCTCGCGGACTTGAAAAAGAACGGCATCCTCATCGTGAACGAGGACAATTTTGAGGCGGGCGACCTGAAGAAGGCGCAGATGACGTCGAACCCGCTGGAAGATCACACGCTGGACGCCTACCGGCTGTTCCCCGTCGAGCTGATGAAGCTGACGAGCGCTGCGCTGAAGGATCTGGGCCTGGACGCGAAGAGCGTGGACCGCTGCAAGAACTTTTTCGCGCTGGGGATGTGCTACTGGCTCTACAACCGGCCGATGGACTCGACGTTCCGGTGGATCGAAGACAAGTTCAAGAAAAAGCCGCTGCTGATCGAAGCCAACAAGCTGGCCATGAAGGCGGGCTACGCGTACTGCGAGGCGACGGAAGCGTTCCAGGTGAGCTACGAAATTCCGCCGGCGAAGCTGGAGCCGGGGCTTTACCGCAACATCAGCGGAAATACGGCGCTGGCACTGGGTTTCGTGGCCGCGTCACAGAAGGCGGGCATTCCGCTTTTCCTGGGATCGTATCCGATTACGCCCGCGTCGGACGTGCTGCACGAGCTTTCTCTGTACAAGGACTTCGGCGTGATGACGTTCCAGGCCGAAGATGAAATTGCGGCGGTGACGTCGGCAATCGGCGCGTCGTACGCCGGCGCGCTGGCCATCACCACAACGTCGGGCCCGGGCATGGCGCTGAAAACCGAAGCGCTGGGACTGGCGGTGGCGGTTGAACTGCCGCTGGTGATTTGTGACATCCAGCGCGGCGGGCCTTCGACTGGCTTGCCGACGAAGACCGAGCAGGCTGACTTGCTGCAAGCGCTCTACGGGCGCAACTCCGAGGCGCCGATCCCGGTGCTGGCAGCGGCGACGCCGGGCGACTGCTTCTGGGTGGCGCTGGAGGCCAGCCGCATCGCTCTCAAGTACATGGTGCCGGTGATTGTGCTCACCGACGGCTACCTGGCCAATGGCGCGGAGCCGTGGCGAGTGCCGCAGCCGAGCGAGTTGCCGGATATCCCCGTGCGCTTCACGACCAATCCGCAGGGCTTTATGCCGTACAGCCGCGATCCGAACACGCTGGCGCGGCCGTGGGCCATCCCAGGCACGCCAGGGCTCGAGCACCGCATCGGCGGCATCGAGAAGCAAGACGGCACGGGCAACATTAACTACGAGCCTCTGAACCACGAGAAGATGTGCCGGCTGCGCGCGGCGAAAGTGGAAGCAGTGGCGCAGGAAATCCCCGAGGTGGTTCCCGCCGGGGATCCCGCGGGCGATCTGCTGATCGTGGGCTGGGGCTCCACGTACGGCCCGATCACCGCAGCGATGAAGGCGCAGCGCGCCAAGGGCCGCAAGATCGGGCACGTGCATCTGCGCTTCCTCAACCCGCTGCCGAGAAACCTCGGCGAAGTGCTGAAGCGTTACAAGAAAATTCTCGTGCCGGAGATGAACCTGGGGCAGCTGGTGATGGTGCTGCGCGCGAAATATCTGGTGGACGCGCAGGGCTACGACAAGATCCAGGGCAAGCCTTTCCGGACATCGGAGCTCGAAGCCAAGATGGAAGAGGTGCTGGCATGACCACGACAACGCTTCCGGTGTACACGAAAAAAGATTTTCAGACGGACCAGGAGGTCCGCTGGTGTCCGGGCTGCGGGGACTACGCGATCCTTTCGGCAGTGCAGTCGGTGTTTCCGGAGCTGGGCATTCCGCGGGAGAAATTCGTGATCGTTTCGGGCATCGGCTGCTCAAGCCGCTTCCCGTACTACATGAATACGTACGGCTTTCACAGCATCCACGGGCGCGCGCCAGCGGTGGCCACGGGATTGAAAATCGCGCACCCCGAACTGGAAGTGTGGGTGGCCACCGGCGACGGCGATTCGCTGTCCATCGGCGGCAACCACACCATCCACATGCTGCGGCGCAACGTGGGCATCAAGGTGCTGATGTTCAACAACCGCATCTACGGGCTCACCAAGGGGCAGTACTCGCCGACGTCGGAGTTCGGGAAGAAGACGAAGTCCACGCCGTACGGCTCGCCGGACCGGCCGTTTCACCCGCTCTCGCTGGCACTGGGCGCGGACGCGACATTTGTGGCGCGCTCGGTGGATGTCTTCCAGCCGCATCTGAAGGCCACCGTGAAACGCGCCGCTGCACACAAGGGCGCCGCGTTCATCGAGATCCTGCAAAACTGCAACATCTTTAACGACGGCGCGTGGGAGAGCGTGACCGAAAAAGAAGTGCGCGAGGACCACATCATCGCGCTCGAACACGGCAAGCCGCTCATCTTCGGCAAGAACAAGGACAAGGGCATCCGCATGAACGGGCTCGAGCTGGAAGTGGTGCCGCTCGGAAACGGTGTCGGCGAAAAACATCTGATTGTCCACGACGAGAAAAACGAAAACCCCGCGTATGCGTTCCTGCTCTCGCGCATGGATGCCACACCGGGATTCCCCACGCCCATCGGCGTGCTGCGCGCGGTCGAGGGAGTGCGCTACGAGGACCGCATCGCCGAGCAGATTCGCGAAGTCACCGCCAAACGCGGCAAGGGCGATCTGGCCAAGCTGTTGCAGCAGGGCGATACGTGGGAAGTGAAATAATCGAAGTGAAGAAGTAAAGAAGTAAAGAGGTCGGAGGTAAGGAAGGGCGTCCGCCAAGGGGGGCGCCCTTTTTGCTTTGAGCAGGTGGGACATCCTGCCGCCTCTTTCTTGGTTCGTTCAAGCCAGCGGACGCTTTACAAAGAATCACAGCCGTACCGGTACGGCTAGCCCCCTCTTTCGCGCAAAATGTATCTAAATGTCGGCTTTTTTCACTTGCGCAGGCCAAAGCGGGGCGTAGAATCTTGCCAGCTAGACTTGGGCCAAGGGATTCCCAGAACGTTCCGGTGGCCCGCCGCGAGAGAAATCAGATCGCAAACTCAAACGGGTCGCCGGCGGGTTTTTGCCCGCAAGAGGCGGGTGTCGTTTCTTTTTCTGGAAATCTTAGACGGTGGAGGGAACATGATTCGGATTCGAGGTGCGAGTCGCGCGATTGGCTTATTTGTTTCTACGCTGATGATTTCTGCACTAGTGTGTGCGCAAGAAAAACCGGACGCAGCGAAGGACAAAGCAAAAGGAAGACCGGTGCAGGTGCAAGTCGCTGTCTATCCTGGCGACAGCCTGCGCGCGCTCCCGCGTGAAGCGGCCAGCGTGCTTCCGGTAGTGATTTTCAGTTCGGCCACATTCAACGCCGCAACTATAAACCCCGAGACACTGTTTCTTAACGCCGCGAAGAATTCGCTCTCTGGTTTAAACGGCAAGTCCGCCTGCCACATGGAAGACCCGAACCGCGATGGGCGGCTCGATCTGGTCTGCTCGGTCCAGACCAACGCCACGCGCGCGAAACCCGGAATGGCGCAGGTCGCTCTGGAAGGCCAGACCTCCGACGGAACGCGATTCCGCGGCGAATTCGTTCTGCAACTCCTCCCCGGGCCCCCCGCCCGGCCCGCACCTGCAAAGCACTGAAGAAATCTAAGCGAGGAAACTGCCATGATCCTGCCAAGATTCAGCAACCAGACAATCAGGATTTCAATCTTCGTCCTTGTGTTTTTCGTTGCGGCCGCGACGGCCAGCGCCCAGCAGGACACAACCCCGCCCGTCCTGCTAGACTATTCCTTTAGCCCCAGCGCGATCGACACTACAAATTCTTCTCAAGATGTCACCTTTACTGCGCACATCACCGACGACCTCGGCGGCCTTAGTCAGGCCTGCTTTAGCTTTTACAGTCCCTCCCAGACCCAAAGCCGTGGCGCTTGCTTCGGTTGGTGGAACCGCATTCAAGGGAATGAGTTGGATGGCATTTACCAGACG
>JACOSF010000035.1 GCA_016179005.1 Acidobacteriota bacterium
ATCTAGAATAATCATCTAGATTGATGTTAGGAGGCGCAGGATGCGCAGGGTTGGGTTGTTTCAAGCGAAGCAGAAACTCTCCGAACTGGTCGAGCGAGCCAGTGAGGGAGAGCGAATCGGCATTACGCGGCGGGGCAAGCTCGCCGCGTTTATCGTGCCGGCGGGCTCCGAAGTCAGCCTGAAGGAGGTTTTCGCAAATATCGATAAAATCCGAAAACGGATCAAACGGCGCCCCAAGACTATTTCCCTGAAAAGCCTCATCGAGGAAGGGCGGACGTGAATCGCTTTGTGTTGGACGCTTCGGTTGCGCTGGCATGGTTTCTGGATCGTCCGATGGCGCCGCTTGCGGCCCGGGCGAGGCAATCGTTACTGAGCGGGGGCCGGGCTGTTGTTCCCGCGCTGTGGCATCTTGAGATCGCCAATGGTTTTGCCGTCGCCGAACGGCGCGGGCTTCTCGATGCCACAGACGTTGGTGCGTGCCTGGACGAGATCGAACGACTGCTGATGCAGGCGATTGACGGCAACTCCCTTATGCTATCCGTGCGACAAACCTACAACACAGCGCGCGCTTTTCAGCTTTCTGCGTATGATGCCGTGTACTTGGACGTTGCTCGAGAGGAACATCTCGCGCTGGCCACGCTTGATCAGGGCCTGCGGAGAGCGGCAGCGCGGGCGGGAGTCGAACTGTTCCGGTGAGCATTTCACGCCTGGGGCCTGCAATGGGGGCACATTGAGGCGGGACCCGTTCATTGGTGCCTACCTCCTCGCCAAGCGCACGGGCACGGTGGCTGCCCCGGTGGCCGAAGAAGAGGTGTAGCGGCGGGTTTACCCCGCCGCATTGGCGGTATTGAATGCACCGGCGGGGGGATAAACCCCCTGCTACGATGACCATCTGTCGCTTCAAGAGCGGGGGGGATAAACCCCCCGCTACATTAACCCTTCGCTGCGCGAAAAGTGCCTTTCGCTGCGGCAATAAAGCGTTTCGGGAGAATGCGTTGACACCCTCGGAAGCGCATGCTATCGTGATTTTTTTGAATTTCCTGCCTGCAAGGCGCTGGTGGGCCCGCGGATCGCTCCGCAAACCAACTTAGGAGACTGTTTTGGCACCTGACAACCGCAACTTCCTGTTCACCTCTGAATCGGTCACCGAGGGGCATCCGGACAAGATTGCTGACCAAATTTCGGATGCCGTCCTGGACGCTGTATTAAAGGATGACCCCGCGGGCCGTGTGGCCTGCGAGACGCTGGTGACCACCGGCCTGATCGTCGTGGCCGGCGAAATCACCACCAAGACCTATGTGGATTTTTCGGACGTGGCCCGGGACGTGGTCCGCAGCGTGGGCTACACCCGCGCCAAATACGGCTTCGACGCCGAAACGTGCGCGGTCATTTCCTCCATCAAGAAACAGTCCGGGGATATCGCCCTCGGCGTGGACACCGGCGGCGCCGGCGACCAGGGCCTGATGTTCGGCTTCGCCTGCGACGAGACCGACGAGCTGATGCCCATGCCGATCACCCTCGCGCACAAGCTGTGCCGCCGCCTCGCAGAGGTCCGCAAGAGCGGGATCGTGGACTTCCTTCGCCCCGACGGCAAGTCCCAGGTCACTGTGCAGTACGTCAACGGGCGGCCAGCGCGTGTGGATTGCGTGGTGATCTCCACGCAGCACGGCGACGCCGTCTCCAACCGCGATCTGCACGACGCCGTGATGAACGAGGTGATCAAGCACGTCGTTCCCGAAGGAATGATTGACAAGAACACGCGCTTCCACATTAACCCGACGGGCCGCTTCGTCACCGGCGGGCCAATGGGCGACGCGGGTCTCACCGGGCGCAAAATTATTGTGGACACTTACGGTGGCTACAGCCGGCACGGCGGCGGCGCGTTCAGCGGCAAAGACCCGACCAAGGTGGACCGCTCCGCGAGCTACATGGCGCGGTACATTGCAAAGAATTTGGTGGCCGCCGGCGTGGCCAGCAAAGTGGAAGTGCAACTGGCTTACGCCATCGGCGTGGCCGAGCCGGTGAGCGTGATGGCCGATACGTTCGGCACCGGCATGGTCCCCGACGAGCAGTTGACCGACATCATCCGCGCGAATTTCTCGCTTACGCCGCGCGGCATCATCGAGACGCTCAATCTTCGCCGGCCCATCTACCGCCAGACTGCCGCGTACGGCCACTTCGGCCGCACCGAGCCGGGCTTCACATGGGAGCGGTCGGACAAGGCCGAGACCATCCGCAAAGAAGTGGGTTCCCGCGGCGCCGTGGCCACGGCCCGCAGCTGACAAGTTTCATTTGTCCAAAATGTGAAAACTGAATTCGGAGTGTGTTCATGACCACCGCGCAACGTTTGAACGGCGATGTGAAAGACCTCGGGCTGGCCGAAAAGGGCAAGCGCAAAATCGAATGGGCCAACCAGCAGATGCCCGTGCTGCAGTTGATCCGCAAACGCTTTATCAAGGAGCAGCCGCTCAAGGGCGTGCGGCTCTCCGCCTGCCTGCACGTGACCAGCGAGACCGCCAACCTGGCTATTGTGCTGCGCGACGGCGGCGCCGACGTGGTGCTGTGCGCGTCGAACCCGCTCTCCACGCAGGATGAAGTGGCCGCGTCGCTGGTGAAGGACTACGGCATTCCGACGTTTGCGATCAAGGGCGAGGACAACGCGACGTATTATGCGCACATCAACGCCGCGCTGGACCACAAACCGCAAATCACCATGGACGATGGCGCCGACCTGGTCACGATTCTTCTCACCAAACGCACCGACCTGGTGAGCAACGTGATTGGCGGCACGGAGGAGACCACCACCGGCGTGATCCGGTTGCGCGCGATGGCCAAGGACGGCACGCTGAAGTTTCCGATGATCGCCGTGAACGACGCGCTGACGAAACACCTCTTCGACAACCGCTACGGCACCGGACAATCGACTATTGACGGCATTCTCCGCGCCACCAACCTGCTCATTGCCGGCTTGAAATTTGTCGTCGCGGGCTACGGCTGGTGCGGGCGCGGCGTGGCCATGCGCGCCAAGGGGCTCGGCGCGGACGTCATCATCACCGAGGTCAATCCGGTGCGCGCGCTGGAGGCGGTGATGGACGGCTTCCGCGTGATGCCCATGGACGAAGCGGCCAAAATCGGAGACATCTTCGTCACCGTCACCGGCTGCAAGGACATCATCGTCGCGGAACATTTTCTAGCGATGAAGGACGGGGCGGTGGTGTGCAACTCCGGCCACTTCAACGTGGAGATTGATATCCCCGCGCTTGAAAAACTGGCCAGCAGCAAGAAAGTGGCACGGCCACTGGTGGATGAATACGCGCTGAAGGACGGCCGCCGCATCTACCTGCTCGGCGAAGGGCGATTGGTGAACCTGGCGACAGCCGAAGGCCATCCCGCTGCGGTGATGGACATGAGCTTCGCCAACCAGGCTCTTTCCGCGGAATACATGCTGAAGAACC
>JACOSF010000252.1 GCA_016179005.1 Acidobacteriota bacterium
TTGGTGTATTTCTTAGCGATGGAGACGACGAGGCGGAGGTTGGCCTCGATCAATTCTTTTTTGGCGCGCTCGGCTTCGATTTCGCCGCGGATGACGGTCTGCAGAGTGCGCTTCAGCTCAGGGAGGCCGGTTTCCGACGTGGTCTCGATTTCGCGGAGCTCGAGGCGGCGGCCGCGAAGCTCTTTGCGGGCTTCGGCGGCGTTTTCGCCCTTGGAGGCGTCGGCGCGGCGCTCGAGGCGTCCGGTCTCGCGCTCCAGCGCGTGCAGGCGCTCGACGGTCTGGCGCATTTTTTCGATGAGGCGCTTTTTCTCGAAAAGGTTGAACTCAATCGAGCGGATGATCAGGGAAATGTCGATGCGCGTGCGGGACACATCCCACTTGGCGCGAACCCACTGGCGCTTTTTTGATTTGGGAATGCGCTCGAGCCGGGCGGCCTGCTTGAGCGCGAGCAAATAGCCCTTGGCGATGGTGTCGATGGTGCGCAGGGTCTGCTTGGTCTTCTTTTCGATTTTTTCGTCGGTGAGTTCTTCATCGTCGAACTGGACGATCTCCTTGATGGAGCGCTCGCCCTGGCGGAGTTGCTCGCCGACTTCGATGAGCTCCTTCATGATCACCGGCGAACGGGAAATGGTTTTCAGGACGACGAGCAGGCCGCGCTCGATGCGCTTGGCGATGGCCACTTCGCCCTCGCGGGTGAGCAGAGGCACGGTGCCCATCTCGCGGAGATACATGCGCACGGGGTCGTTGGTCTTTTCGAGCGCGCCGGGCGTGAGGTCCAGCTCGGGCTCCTCGGCGGGCTCGCGGCCCTCGGCCGCGGCTTCCTCGGGATGGTCGGCGGCTTCGGCGGCCACGCGGGCGGCCTTGACGGCAGAGATGTCCTCGTAGACCTCGATGCCGTAGCGCTCGAAGGTGGAGAGCAGGTCGTCGATTTCCTCGGACGAATGGACTTCGGCGGGGAGGAGGTCGTTCACCTCATCGTAGAGCAGGTAGCCGCGCTCCTTGCCCATGGCAATGAGCTGGCGTACCTGATCGTATTTTTCTTCAATGGCGATTGGCACCGGGGAACGCCCGCCCGTAGCGGGCTCAACCCGTGAGGGCGCAATGAAGCGCCCGTTGTAGATAAGGCGAAAGAGATCTTGGAATCCTACCGTTGAGGGTACTAATCGCTCGCCGCCTGCGTCCCTGTCCGCCAAAACTACACACCTTATGAGATGCATAGCCTGCGCAGACCGTTTCCCCCGAAACCTCAACAAGTTACATCAATTAGATGCCAGAAAGCAAGGAAGAGTTTCGCGGGAAATTGAGTGACTGAGTGATTGGGCGATTGAGTCATTGGAGGGAGGAGAGGAGGCGGCGGAGTTCGGATTTGCGGGCGAGGAGGGTGCGCATCTCCGCGGCGGGAGGATTGGCTTCGATGCGCTGCTGGACGGTGAAGAGTTCCGTCTCGATATGGCGGCGGCGGAGCACGGCGAGACAACTTTCGGCTTCCTCCCAGGAAGAGTCCATAGCGGGCTCGAAGGCAACTTCGAAGAGCAGGCGGCGATCTTTCTCGGAAAGCGATTTGGAAAGCTCGGCGGCGTCGGGGCGCGCGCCGGTTTCGCAGGCGACGAGCAGCGCGTCGAAGATTTTTTCGGTTTCCAAGCCGGCGTGCAGCGCGCCCGCGCGGATTTCGCGGGCCAGGGTTTCGCGGAAGCCTTCGGCGTCAATGAGCATGCGCATCAGACGGCGCTCGGCGGGCTTGGGGCCCGCGGAAATCAACTCGGCTTTTGGCTTCACTTCGCTTTTGCGCTCGGCGGCGGCTTTGCGAAAGGCTTCGCGCAGCACCGGCTCCTCGATGCGCAACTGCGAGGCGATGCGCGTGGCCCATTCGGAGCGGATCAGGCGGTTGGGGACGCGCTGCACGTAGGGCATCAGATAGTTCACCGCTTTGAGCTTGCCTTCGGCGGAGGAAAGATCCATTCCGCGGGCGCGACCGATGAGGTAGTCCACGAATGCGGGCGAAGCCTCGAGAAGTTTTTTGTAGGCGTCGGCGCCGTGCTCGAGGATGAATTTGTCGGGGTCGGCGCCGCCGGAAAGCGCCAGCACGCGCACGTCGAACTGCTGCTCGAGAAGAAGATTGAGCGAGCGCTCGGTGGCGGCTTGCCCGGCGAGGTCGGGATCGTAGTTGACGACGACGCGGCGGGAAAAGCGCGCGAGAAGTTTTATCTGCGGCTCAGTGAGGCTGGTGCCGCAAGAGGCCACGACGTTGGCCACGCCCGCGCGGGCCACGCCGATGACGTCCATGTAGCCTTCGACAAGTACGGCGAAATCTTGCTTGCGGATTTCGTCTTTGGCTTTGTCGAGATGATAAAGCACTCCGCTTTTCGAATAGATGGGCGACTCGGGAGAGTTGAGATATTTGGGGAGGTCATCGCCGAGCGCGCGTCCGCCAAAGGCGATGATTTTTCCAGACTCATTGGCGATGGGGAACATGATGCGGCGGCGGAAACGGTCGAAGAGACGGCCGCTCGAGTCCTTGCTGACTAAGCCGGAGGAGTCAATGAGCTTCTCGGGAAATTTCTGCTTGAGCGAGCGGAGCAGCGCGTCGCCGGAGCTGGGCGCGTAGCCGAGAGCGAAGCGCGCGAGGGCGGCGGCGTCGAGGCCGCGGTCTTCGAGATAGGCGCGGGCGATTTTGCCTTCGGGCGAATCGTTCAACTGGCGGGCGAAAAACGCGGCGGCTTCCTTGTGCATGTCCACCAGCGCCGAGCGCTGGCGATTGGCCTGGGCTTCTTCTGGGGTGCGCGCGCGGGGCTTGGGAATAGGAATGCCGCATTTTTCGGCGACGGTACGGACGGCCTCGGGGAATTCGCACTTGTCCATGGCCATGACGAAGCTGAAGACGTCGCCGCCCACGCCGCAACCGAAGCAGTGATAAATCTGCTTGACGGGATGCACGGCGAAGGAGGGAGTTTTTTCGGAGTGGAACGGGCAGAGGCCGGTGAAATTCTGGCCGGTCTTTTTCAGGCGGACGTAGTCGGAAATGACGCGGACGATGTCCGCCTGCGTTTTGACTTTGTCCGCGAAGCTGCCTGCTTCTGCCATGGTCGTCGCGGGAGATTCTACTACGGCGGCGAGAAGAGGGCCGGTCTGATCCCGAGGCATCGGGACCAGCCCCTACAGATGCCCGCCTGAAGGCGGCCGCTACAAGTGCCCGGCATGATCGGGTGCCGGACAGGCTAGACAGCCTGTCCTACAAGAACGGCCGAGGCGGCCGCTACGATTTCAGTTCGACAAGGGTGACGGCCTGGCC
>JACOSF010000249.1 GCA_016179005.1 Acidobacteriota bacterium
ACGGCATCAAAATTCTTCTCGATTGCGTGCCCAACCACATCGGCCCGCGGCATCCCTGGGTGAAAGCGCCGCCCCAGCCGGACTGGTTTCACGGCACCGCCGAACATCACATCGCCGCACATTCCCCCTTTGACGGCCTCACCGACCCCCATGCCGTCCCGCAACGCTGGCGCGACGTGGTCGAGGGCTGGTTCGCCAACGTCCTGCCCGATCTGAACCAGGACAACCCGCAGGTGGCCCAGTATCTGCTCCAAAACAGCCTGTGGTGGGCCGAGCAGACCGGCCTCGACGGCTACCGCCTGGATACAGTTCCCTACGTTGGGCGCCGCTTCTGGTCCGCATGGCACCAGGAGCTGCGTCGCGCCTACCCTCGAATCACCACGGTCGGCGAAGTGTTTCATCCGGATCCATCCGTGACTTCTTTTTTTGCTGGCGGCCGGGCGCAATACGATGGCATCGACTCCGGCGTAACCACTATTTTTGACTTTCCTTTCTTCTACGCGCTGCGCGACGTCATCCTGCGGGGAGCGCCGGCCAACCGGTTGGCCGAAACATTTCAGCGCGACTGGCTCTACGCCAAGCCGCAGATGCTCGTGCCGTTCCTTGGCAGCCACGACGTCAAGCGCTTCACGGGCGAGCCGGGCAGCTCGAAAGAGAAGCTCAAGCTCGCCTTTTCGCTGCTGCTCTCCGTTCGCGGCATTCCCCAGATCTACTCCGGCGATGAGATCGGTATGCCCGGCGGCGACGACCCGGACAATCGGCGCGATTTCCCAGGCGGCTTTCCAGGAGATCCGCGCAACGCCTTTGCTGCGGAAGGCCGCACCGCGGACCAACAGGAAATCTTCGCCCACGTGCAGGCCCTGCTGCGCCTTCGCAAGGCCCATCCGGCGCTGGCTCGCGGAACGCACTGGCAAATTGCCTGGGATACCACCTCTTATGTCTTCGTCCGCGAGACGCCCGAGGAGCGGTTGCTGGTGGTCTTCAACAATGCCGATCAGCCGCGCATCCTCCGCCTGAACCTCGAGGACACGCCGCTTGCGTCCAGCCGGGCGCTCGAGCCTCTCTTTGCCGCCCGCCCGGCCGTGGTGCGCGGCGCCTGGGCGGAGTTGGAGGCTGCTCCGCGCAGCCTCGCGGTCTATCGCGTGAGATGATGCCCGGACCACCCCGCAGAAAAATCGTCGCGGTCTGCTGCGTCCTCCTGACCGGCGCCTGGACTCTGGGCGTTCCCGGCGCGCCTGCCGGCGCCGAGGCAGAGCGTTTCACCGACGTGACCCGCCAGGCCAGCATCACCTGGCAGCACGTGAACGGAGCGACTCCGGAGAAATACCTAATCGAGACGATGGGCGGCGGCGGGGCGTTCCTGGACTTCAACCGCGACGGCCGGCTGGATATTTTTCTGGTGCAGAGCGGCTGTCACAAATTTTCGGTCGACTGCGCAGCGGCGCGTAACGCGCTCTACCGGCAAAACCCCGATGGCACCTTCACCGACGTGGCGGAGAAGGCGGGCGTGGCGGCGAGTGCTACTTACGGCCAGGGTGTTGCGGTGGCGGACTATGACAACGACGGCTTCCCGGACATTTACGTCACCGGCTTTCCCCGCAACGTCCTCTACCACAACAACGGGGACGGCACCTTCACCGACGTGACGCAAAAGGCGGGCGTGGTGGCGGGCGGCTGGAGCACCAGCGCCGCCTTCTTTGACTACAATCGCGACGGCTATCTTGACCTTTATGTCGGGCGCTATCTCGAATGGGACTACGATAAGAACGCCTTTTGCGGTGAGCGCCGGCCCGGGTACCGCGCCTACTGCCATCCCGATCAGTTCAATGCCGTTGCCAGCCGGCTCTACCGCAACAATGGCAACGGCACGTTCACGGACGTGAGCGAGGCTTCCGGAATCGCGCAACAAAAGGGGAAAGCATTGGGTGTGGTGGCGTTCGATTTCAACCGCGATGGCTGGCCGGACCTTTATGTGGCCAACGATGCCGTGCGCAACTTCCTTTTCAAGAACAACGGCGACTCCACCTTCACCGAGATGGCCATGGTTGCCGAGGTCGCCTACGGCTTCCAGGGCAAACCGCAATCCGGCATGGGCACCGACGCAGCCGACTACGACGGCGATGGCTTGCCGGACCTGTTGGTCACCAACATCGATTACGAGCCCAACAACCTCTACCGAAACAACGGCGACGATAGCTTTACCGATGTGACGGTGCCGGCCAACCTCGGTTCGGTGGCCTTGCTCTACAGCGGCTTTGGAACGCGCTTCGTTGATTTCGACAACGATGGCGACCTCGACATGGCCGTGCTGAACGGACACGTGCTCGACAACGTTCATCTCTTTCGGGAGGGAATCGCCTACGCGGAGCGGCCGTTGCTTCTGGAGAATGCCGGGGGACGCTTCCAGGAAGTCGGGACCCGCAGCGGCAAGGTCTTCGAGAAGCCCTACGTCGGCCGGGCTCTGGTCCTGGGCGATTTCGACAACGACGGCGACTCCGATTTTCTCTGGGTGATCAACGGCGGGCCGGCGGTGCTGGTGCGCAACGACATCGGCAATCGCAATGCTTGGATCGGCTTCGAACTGACCGGGACGCTGAGCAACCGCGACGCCATTGGAGCGGTTGTGAGTTTGACCGCAGGTGGTCGCCGGTACGTCCGGGAGGTGACCGGCGGTTCGAGTTACTGCGCAGCGCACGATCTCCGCTTGCTCTTCGGATTGGGAGCGGCGGAAAAAGTCGAGAAGGTGGAGATCCGCTGGCCGAGCGGAAACGTCACCATTCGGGAGAACCCCGCCATCCGGAGGTACCACCGGGTGCAGGAGCAAGTGCCGGACAACAGGCCCAAACCTTCTCCGAAACCCGCCGGAAAAAACTCCGCATCAACGGCGTTGCCACGGCCTCTGCAGGCCCGAGAGTCCGCCATCCATTGAGAATCGTTAGAGCCGCAAAACGTCGTTCGACTTTGTCATCCTTCCACGGGCGTTGTGATTCGGAATTCACTGGTGTAGAGTGCTGCGTCACTGCGACCTGGAAATGAAGGACGCGTTCA
>JACOSF010000250.1 GCA_016179005.1 Acidobacteriota bacterium
CCGGAAACCAAGGTGGTCGCTACCGGCGGCCAAGCCGCGCTCGTCGCGCGCGGCTCGCGCCTGATTGAATACGTGGACGAATTCCTCACGCTGGAAGGCTTGCGCATCATCTGGGACCGCAATCGCGCGTCGCGCCCTGCCTCTGCCGCGAAGCCGTCCGCCGCCCCTCCTTCGCGAAAAGCTACTCCCCGTCGCCGCGCGTAGATTGCAAGCGGCGCACTTTCCATAAATACCACGTCGCGATTGAGCGATACGGCCGCCACGCTTCGCCCAGCTTCTGCATTTTTCTCGCAGACGGCAGCGCGCGCATGCCGTACGCTTCCTTGAAGCCGTGCTGCAATCCCAAATCGTCCACCGGCAGCACGTCCGGGCGTCGCAGCGAAAAAATCAGAAACATCTCCGCCGTCCACCGTCCGATGCCTTTCACTTGCGTCACGTTTTCAATCACCGCTTCATCCGGCATCCGTCCGAAGCGCCCCAGCGCCAGCGTGCCGTCGGTTGCCTTCCGCGCGAGGTCGCGCAGGTAACCGATTTTCTGCCGGGAAAGCCCCGCGCTGCGCAGCTTGCGCACCGGCGTTCGCTGTAGCTCTTCGGGCTCAGGCAACCGGCCCGGCCCAGCACCATCTCGCGACGCGTAGAGTTGCCGAAAGCGCCGCGAAATCGTCTGCGCAGCCTTATAGGCAAGTTGCTGGTAGATGATGGCGTCCACGAGCGCGCCGAACTGGTTCGGCTCGCATTCGAGGTGCAGCTCGCACCTTCCCACGCGCTCGACCACCGAGCGCAACACGGGATCGCACCTTTTCAATTGGCGGATGGCTTTCGCATAGTTTCTCATGACGAAGAACCATAAAGTGTTCCGGGAAAATCCGCAACCCGGCGCTGCCGCGGAACTTCTGGGAGGGATGTTACAATGTTGCGCGATGCCCGCTGAATTCAATTACTTCAACTACTTCACAGAGATCGAAGAATATTTCTGGAAGAAGCGCGGCGCGCATCTGCTGGTTTCGCCGCTGGATTGGGCCATTGTCGAAACCTGGCAGAAAGCCGGCATCCCCCTCGACGCGGTGCTCAAGGGCATTGACCGCGCTTTCGAGAGTTACCTGCGCTCGCGCCGCGGTGCCGCCGGCCGCAGCATGAAGAGCCTGGCCTACTGCGTGGACGCGGTGCTGGACGCCGCCGCGGAAGCGAAGGAAGCGTCCGCGGGCAAAGGCCCGGACGACGGCGCCACTGCAAAAGCAGCCGAATCGTTCGCGCGCGAAGAAGTGCGCGCCTACCTATTGCGCAATCGCGATCGCCTAGCCGCGGCCGCGGAGAAAGCCGCTGCTGCCTCTGCGGATCTGGCCACGCGCCTGCGCGACACTGCCGCTCGCCTGGAGGAGTTGCTGCCGTTCGTCGATGCGCCCGGCCGCATGGACCTCGAGGACTTAGAGCGCCGCCTGACCGTGCTCGAAGAAAAACTCTCCGCTGCTTTGGCGGCGAGCGCCAGTGAAGCAGTCATGCTCGATATTCGTCGTGAGATGGACCGCGCCCTTGCGCCCTATCGCCGCAAAATGTCCGCCGAGCAGCTCGGCCAGCTCGAGCGGCAGTACGTGCAGAAGCGGCTGTTCGAATTCTACGGCGTGCCGCGCCTGAGCTTGTTTTACCTTACGTAGGAGCGGCGCCGTCTTCCGCAGAGAGTTTGGTGCCCATGGAAGTGAAGATCGAAAAACTCGTGTACGGCGGTGACGGCCTCGGCCACCAGGACGGCTGCACGGTCTTCGTGCCCTACGTGCTGCCCGAGGAAGTCGTGCGCGTGCGCGAAGTCGAGCGCAAAAAGAAATTCGTCCGTGGCCGCGTGCAGCAGATTGTGACGCCCTCGCCCGACCGCGCTTCCCCGCCTTGCCCGCATTTCACCCAATGCGGCGGCTGCCACTATCAGCACATCCCGTACGACGCGCAGATGAATTTCAAGTCCGCCATCCTGCGCGAGACGCTCTCGCGCATCGGCCGCATCTCCTGGGACGGCCCCATTCACGCGCATCCTTCGCCGCCGTTGCGCTACCGCAATCGCGCCCAATGGAAAATTCGCCCCGCCGGCGCGCGGCACGCCATGGGCTACTTCCAGGCGGCCTCCTCGGCGCTTTGCCCCGTCGAGCAGTGTCCGGTGCTTTCCCCGCGTTTGGAAGAGGTGCTTTCCACGCTCCGCTCGCTTCTTGCAGAAGGCGCGTTGCCCGGTTCCTTACGCGAGGTCGAAGCCTTCGCGGACGCCGCGGATGAAAAGGTGCTCCTGAACGCCGCGCTGGAATCATTCTCCGTTTCCCCGGCCACACTCGCTGAAAAACTCCGCGCCGCAGTTTCCGGCGTGGAGACGATTTTGCTTCACGATATGGCGCGGGATCGCTTCGAGCTTTGCGGCCCCGGCCACTTGAATTATCGCGTCGCGGACACAACCTTTCAGGTCGGGCATCTTTCCTTCTTCCAAGCCAACCGCTTTCTTCTGGATGAATTGTCACTGGCTGTACTGGCCGGAATGGATGGCCGGCTCGCACTCGATTTGTTTGCCGGCGTCGGCTTGTTCACGATTGCTCTCACGCGGAAATTTCAGCGCGTCGTCGCCGTTGAATCCATCGCCGCAGCCGCGCGCGATCTCGAAGCAAGCATTGCCTCCGCGGGAGTTTCTGCGCAGGCAGCGAACACTCCCGTTGAGAAATTCTTGAACGACTGGCACGAAACTCCCGATCTCATCGTTCTTGATCCGCCACGTGCGGGCATTCCCGCGGAGGCCGTACAGCGTATCATTGCGCTCGCCCCGCCCCGCGTTCATTACGTCTCCTGCGACC
>JACOSF010000272.1 GCA_016179005.1 Acidobacteriota bacterium
GTTGGTGAGGATGACGGCGCGAATGCCCATGCGCGAGAAAACGCGCATGGGAAAAATCACGTCCTGCATCGAGTAGCCTTCGTAGAAGTGCACGCGGCCCTGCATGCCGGCGACCGCGACGTCGCCCACCTTGCCGATGACCAGTTTTCCGGCATGGCCGATGGCCGTGGAGACGGGAAAGTGCGGGATCTTTTTGTAGTCAATGCGCGTGGCGGAGGTGAAGTCGTCGGCGAAGGCGCCGAGGCCGGAGCCAAGCACGAGTCCGATGCGCGGGCGCAGCTTGGTTTTCGAAAGAATGTATTTTGCCGCGCGTTCGGCGCGGGAAAATTCGCTGCTGCCGGATTTGCGTTTGGCGGCCATGGCTACATCAGGATGCCGACGATGGAGGCGGACATGAGGTTGGCCATGGTGCCGGCGAGCATGGCGCGGATGCCGAGCTTGGCCAGTTCATCGCGCTTGTTGGGGGCCAGCGCGCCGATGCCGCCAATCTGGATGCCGATGGAGCTGAAGTTGGCGAAGCCGCAGAGCGCGAAGGTAGCGATGGTGAAGGAGCGGTCGCTGAGCGTGGCTTTCATCGGGCCGAGTTGCGAGAAGGCCACCAGCTCGTTGAGCGCCATGCGCGTGCCCAGCAGGTTGCCGATCTGCATGCAGTCCTTCCACGGCACGCCGATGACCCAGGCGACGGGCGCGAAGACGTAGCCAAAAATCTGCTGGAGGCTTTCGGGGAAAAACGTCACGCCGTAGGCCGCGAGGAAATTGTGCAGGCCGCCGAGGATGCCGTTGGTGAGGTAGATCAGCGCGATGAAGGCGATGAGCATGGCGCCGACGTTGATGGCCAGGCCCAGGCCGTCGGAGGTGCCGCGGGCGATGGCGCCGAGAAAGTTTTCCTTTTTTTCTTCTTCGGAGCGGTGCAGCTCGACGCGGCCGGCGGTTTCCGGCTGTTCGGTTTCCGGCACGAGCATTTTTGCGATCAGCAGGGTGCCGGGCGCGGTCATGATGACGGCGGTGAGGATGTGCTTGGGCTCGACGCCGAAAGCGATGTAGGCGCCCATGATGCCGCCGGAGACGTGGGCCATGCCGCTGGTCATGATGGTCATCAGCTCAGAGCGCGTGACGCGCGGGAGATAGGGCCGGATGGTGAGGGGCGCTTCGGTCTGGCCCATGAAGATGCTGGCAGCGACGTTGAGCGATTCGGCGCCGCTGGCGCCCATCAGCGCGGTCATGGCTCGCGCGGCCCACTTGATGATGAACTGCATCACGCCGATGTGATAGAGGATGGCGAAAAACGCGGCGATGAAGATGATCGTGGGGAGCACGCCGAATGCGAAAAAGAAGATCCGCTCCGGCGGCAGAAAACTCGGAACCCCGCCAGCCGCCTTCTCCGCCGCAAAATCATGGACGGCAACCGGCGACAGCTTCTCGCCCAGCGGTCCGAAGACAAACTTCGAGCCCTCGTAGGAAAAATTAAGCAGCCATTTTACCCCGTCGCCGGCGCGCGCGAAGACGGCGCGGCCAAACTCAAACTTCAAGACCAGAAACGCGAAGACAACCTGCAGGCCGAGGCCCCAGGCGACAGTCTTCATGCGGATGGCCTTGCGATTGGCGGAGAAGAGGTACGCCAGGCCCACCATGGTAATCAGGCCGAGGATGCCGGTGAATCGCTCCATCAAATGCCTCCACAGAAAACGAAATTCGAAAATCGAAAAACGGGCCCGCTACTTACCACCGATAATGCCGTGGACGAGCGGGCGCGCGCGGCGAGGCGGTTCCGGCTCGATACGGTAGGCCAGCTCGATGAGTCGGCGAGCCTCGTCGAGGCGGGCGTCGGAATTGTAATGGATGGTGCAAAGCGGCTCGCCGCTAACCACGCGGTCGCCGCGCTTCTTGTGCAGGACGATGCCCACGGCGGGGTCGATGCTGTCCTCTTTCTTTTCGCGGCCGCCGCCCAGGACACAACTGGCCACGCCGATTTGCTCGCAGGCGATGCTGGCGATGAAGCCGGTGCCGGGGCTCGCGACGTCGCGCGTGCTCTGCGCTTTGGGCAGAAGGCGCGGGTCGTCAATGGTGGCCGGGTCGCCGCCCTGAAGGCCCACGATCTCGCGGAACTTGGCCAGCGCCTTGCCGCTCGAAATCATCTGTGCGGCGAGCTGCTTCCCTTCCTCGATGGTGGCCACGCGGTCGCCGAGCAAAAACATCCATGCGGAAAGCTCGATGCACAGCTCGGAGAGGTCGTTGCGCACTTCGCCGCGCATGACGTAGATGCATTCCTCAACTTCCAGCGCGTGGCCGACGTAGCGGCCGAGCGGCTGGTCCATGTCGGTGATGAGCGCGACGACGCGCTTGCCCATGCGCACGCCGGTCTCCACCATCAACTCGGCGAGGTGCACGGCGTCCTCTTCGCGCTTCATGAAGGCGCCCGAGCCAGTCTTCACGTCGAGCACGAGGACGTCGATGCCCTCGGCGAGCTTCTTGCTCATGATCGAGCCGCAGATGAGCGCGGGGCTTTCCACGGTGCCGGTGACGTCGCGCAGGGCATAGAGCTTTTTGTCGGCGGGAGCGATTTCCGCGGTCTGGCCGATGAGCGCGCAGCCGCACGCAGCGAGCACGCGGCGGAATTCGCCGAGCGAGAGATTGACGTTGAAGCCGGGGATGGACTCGAGCTTGTCGAGCGTGCCGCCGGTGTGTCCTAGTCCGCGGCCGCTGATCATGGGCACGTAGAGCCCGGCGGCGGCCACGGCCGGGGCGATGACCAGCGAAGTCTTGTCGCCCACGCCGCCGGTGGAGTGCTTATCCACTTTTTTCCCGGGCAGCGCGGAGAGATTGAGCACTTCGCCGGAGTGCAGCATGGCCTCGGTGAGCGCGGCGATTTCCGCGCGCGTCATGCCGCGGAGGAGTGTGGCCATCAGCCAGGCGGAGAGTTGATAGTCAGGGACGGCGCCGCTGGTGCAGCCGTCCACGAGAAATTTGATTTCTTCGCGGGTCAGTTCGCCGCCGTCGCGTTTTTTCCGGATGAGGTCAACGATGCGCATGAAAGGAAGTCGTCAGTTGCCGGCCCTCAGTTCTCAGTGATCCGTTTTCAGTGCTCCGTGCTTCGCAGATGAGTGAGGGCGCAGACTAGCATCCTGATTGGGCGGAGTCAACGCAACGAAACACA
>JACOSF010000238.1 GCA_016179005.1 Acidobacteriota bacterium
GCGCAACTGGTGGTCAAAGTAGCTGCGAACCGTCTGCGCCGGATACATGGTGCGCACGATGTGGCCCGATAGCTGCACCTGCCAGCCACGCGCCTCAATGCGGCGTCCCAATTCAAAGTCATCGGAATGTTGATCCACCAGCGACGGGAAGCCCCCAATTTCCTCCAGATGGCGGCGGGTGGTGACCATCGTCGATCCCAAGGCAAAGTTAATGCCTTCCAGTTGCCGCGCTACCAGCACGCCCGCGAAAAAGTCCGAAGCCGTGCCCACGGCTTCCAGCTCCGCTCCAAGCTGCCTTTCGGCCAGACCGACGTACATGCAGGTAACCACTCCGACCTTCGGATCGCGGAACGGTGCCGCTACGGCACGCAAGTAATCCGGACTCACGCGAATGTCGCTGTCGCTGATGACGAGCAAGTCGTGGCGCGCCTCGCGTGCCAGACGGCACAACTTGTTCACCTTTCCGTTGGAGCCGAGGCGCTCTGCGCCAATCAACAGGGAGATGCGCCGTTCGGGAAAATTGCGGATGAGTTCTTCGATCACGGGGACGCCAGGATCGTTCGCATCGTTTACGCAGAACAGAATTTCGTACTCCGGATAATCGAGCCGGCAGAAGCTGGCGTAGTTCTCATAGCTCTCCAGGTCAAGGCCACGCACGGGCTTCAGAATGCTCGCAGGTGGCACAAACTCGTGCGTCCCGCAGACACGGGCAGCCTCTGACCGTTGTGCGGAGAAGAACCGGCGCGCCGAAAAAATGCTCAGCAGGTAATAAATGAACGGCGAACAAGCCAGGATGAGAATGAGTTCTCGCAGAATTCGCAGTGCCGAGGCAGCGCTCAGGTTTGCGCCCTGTTCACCTGCGCACACCAGCGCCACCCCTGCGCACACCAGCAGAACACCGGCGCAGCGCGTCCCGCCGACGTGCTCCTGCAGAAGGTATTTAGCCCCCAGCGCGCCTACGGCGTAGTTCAGAGCCAGAGCCGGAATCACAAAACTTACCGGGTTCCATGAAAGCAGCGCCAGGAAGGCATAAAACGAGAGCGCCATCAGCAAAATGCCCAGCCACATCCAGCCGATACGGAACGCGCGTACCACAACGTCTCGCAGCGCCCGTGGAGAAAAATCATGCACCTCGCCGATGCGCTTCATGGCGAGCGTGACGCAGATTTCCCCGGCCGTCCCCGTCAAAACAACTATGGCGATGAACAGTGCGGTGCGCATGGCTACTTCGGCTCCGTGGTGCGCACTGAAGTCCGCTCCACGAGCATCACGCCTGCGCAGATCAGCACCACGCCCATCCAGCCTGCGAAGGAAACCCGTTCACGTAAGATTGCATAACCCAGAAACGTCACGAGAGGGTACCCCACCGCAGATGCTGGCATCACGTAGCTGTAGTCGGCCCAGGTGAGCACCAGCAAGTAGGACACAAAATAAAGCAGCAGACAGAGAATCCCCAGCCAGACAGTACCGCTCGTCACCGTGTGCAGGAACGCATTCACCAGCGACCCCGGCGAAGCAATGCTTACCTGGCCGATCTTGCTCATCCCCATGCTCAGCAGGATGTTCCCCAAAGAGGTGAACAACACCATTGCAATCACGAGCAAGTGCGTCTTATTTCTCAGGATTCGATACGAAGCCATGAGCGCCGATCCTTGGCCATTCCGCGATAAAGTACCATCTCGACTGGAACAATCCTTATGTTATTTAGGAGTAGGGGAATGGAGTATGGCACCTTTGTGCTACAAACGCCAGATGCGGCCGCAGCGTGATTTACTCGACCTTGTCCGCGCCAACTCTGAAGCCGGTTCCGGACGGCCCATCCGCGGCTTGGGTAGCGACAATTCCCCAGTGACTTACTGAAAGAGTTTTGCGAGCTGCCCGGTGGTGCGCAACAGCTCGAGCCGGGCTTGCTGCTGTGCAAAGCCGGCGTCGAGATAAGCGCGCCATTTGTCACTTTCCTCAAGGCGGGCTTTTTCGAGGTCGCGCAGGCTGGTGCGGCCTTCGTCGAATTGCGCCTGCAGCACGCGGACATTTTCCTGCGCCAGCTTGAGCTCCAACCGCGCCACTTCCTTCTCCGCATCAAGTTCGCGCGATTTCCGGGCCTGGCGCTGGACGTCCGCCTGCAGCACGCTGCGGAGCTGGCGAGCTTCGATTTCGGCGGCGGTCAGTTCGCTGCGTGCAAGGTTCACGGCGGAATTCGTGCGCGACGCAAAAATCGGAATGCGCGCCTGGATGCCGATGGTCACGTTGTGCCGCTCAAAGCGGCGGTAGAAATCATCGTAA
>JACOSF010000239.1 GCA_016179005.1 Acidobacteriota bacterium
GCCACGCGGGCGGAAGCCACCTGCCGCGCGCCGCGCTGCCGCTTGCGCATCTCCGAGCGCAGCACTTCGCCGAGCAGGGCCACGCCGCGAGCGATCTTGCGCTCGTCGAGGCTGGCAAAACTCAGACGCAGCGTGTTGGGCACGGGATTCTGAAAACAAAAATAGCGCCCTGGAGCGAAGAGAATCCCCTGCTCGCGCGTGTGGATGAGCAGTTCGCTGGCGTCGAAGCCGGGCGGCAGAGTGACCCAAAGGCACATGCCGCCCTCGGGACGTGTCCACGTGGTGCCGTCGGGCATGTGCTCCGCGAGCGTGGATTCGAGGACGGCCAGGCGGTTGCCGTACACTTTCTTCATTTTGGAAAGATGCCGAGTCAGATGGCCGCGGCGGCAGAATTCCGCCAGCGCAGCCTGCGCGAGCTGGTCGGTGTGCAGGTCAGTGGCCTGCTTCACCAGACGCAAACGCTCGATGACGCTTTCCGGCGCGACGCACCAGCCCACGCGCAGGCCCGGGAAAGCGATCTTCGAGAAGCTGTCAATCTGAATGACAACGCCGTTGCGGTCGAGGGCGCGCAGCGAGGGAACGATTTCTCCGCGCAGGCGGAGGCGAGCGTAGATGTGATCCTCGACGACGGGCACCTGATGCTTCGAGGCAATATCCAGCAGCCGGCGGCGCTCGGCGACGGGCAGCGTGGTGCCGGTAGGATTCTGAAAATCGGGGGTGAGCAGAATCATCTTCACGCGGTTCTGCACCAGCGCGGCTTCGAGAGCCTCCACGTCCACGCCCACGTAGCCGTGGCGCCGCGCGTCGGTGTGCACGGGCACGCCCAGGCAGTGCACGCGCGCGCCGGCGAAAATGGCAATCGCGCCGGGATAGGTGGGGTTTTCCATGATAACCGCGTCGCCCGGGCGAAGGAACGCTTTGCAGAGCAGGTCGAGAGACTGCTGGCAGCCGCCGGTGACGAGGAGCTGCGCGTCGCGCGCGGGAATGCCGTCGGAGCGAAGCAATTCGCAGAGCACTTCCTTGAGCGGGGCGTAGCCGTCGGAGGCGCCGAGTTGCAGGATCTTGCCGCCCTCGTGGTGCAGGGCCGCGTTGCAGCAGGTCTTGAACTCCTCCACGGGAAAAAACTCTCCGGCGGGCATGGCGGTGGCGAAGGAAATGGCTTTGCCGGGGACGTCGGGCAACAGGCGGCTCAGAGCTTCCTCGCCGCGCTCGTCGGCAAAGAGCGATTCCCAGCGGACGCCGCCATTGCGCGAGGCGGACGGCGAGGGCATGGTGGTAACAATCTTCGAATTGGCGAGGATGAACGTGCCGCGTCCCACGTGGCCTTGAATCAAGCCCTCGGATTCCAGTTCGGCGTAGGCGTTGGCGACGGTAGTGCGGTGCACGCCGAGATGAGTAGCCAGCTCGCGGCTGGCGGGGATGCGGTCGCCGGCGCGCAACTCACCGGAATGGACCAGGGCGCGCATCTGGTCGCGGATCTGGATGTACAGGGGGACGTGGCTTTCGGGTTGCAAGTGCAGTGGCAGCATTGGCCGTATCCTGCAGGCCACTGTACATCAGAATTGGCCGGTGTAAAGAGCCATTTTGTCTTTCACGGTTGTTCGTTGGGGGAAGCCTGGCGAAGACGGAAGCGTTGGATTTTTCCGGTGGCGGTCTTGGGTAGCTCAGCGAGGAAGTGAACTTCCTGCGGGCACTTGAATGCCGCCAGGCGCGCGCGAAGGTCGTGCAGGATTTCCCGGGCGAGCTGCGGGCTGGGATTGCCTCCAGCGCGGAGGACTAGGTAGGCGACGGGGCGCAGCAGGCCGCTGCGATCCATCGAACTGACCACGGCGGCTTCGGCGACGAGCGGGTGACCGAGCAGGGCGTTCTCCACTTCCCCGGGGGAAACCCACATGCCCGCGACTTTCATCATGTCGTCGCTGCGGCCGCAGTAGTGGTAGAAGCCCTCGGCGTCGCGGAAGAATTTGTCGCCGGTATTCACGCGGAAGCCGTCCTTGGTGGCGGCGGTGAGCTCCGGCTTGTTCCAGTACTGCGCAAAGGCGCTCAGTCCGCGGACCCACAGGTTGCCGATCTCGCCGGGCCGCACGGGATGGCCCGACTCGTCGAGGATGACGGCTTCGTAGTTGGGCACTTCCCTGCCGCAGGTGCCGGGACGCGCGTCGCCGGGGCGGTTGGAGATGAACATCTGCAACATTTCCGTGGAGCCGATACCGTCCACAATCTGCAGGCCGAAGCGCGCGCGAAACTGCTCGGAGATTTCCGCGGGAAGGGCTTCCCCGGCAGAGACTGCCAGGCGCACAGAAGAAAAATCAATGGCCAGGCCGCGCTCGGCTTCGCGGAGAAGCAGGTTGTAGAAAGTAGGCACGGAGAAAAAGACGCTGGGACGGTGGCGCGCGAGCAGCTCGGCGATGTTTTCAGGGCGGGGCCGCTCCGGATTGAGCACGGTGGCTGCGCCGACGGAAAATGGAAAATACATTCCGTTGCCCAGACCGTAAGCGAAGAAAAGCTTGGAAACGGAAAAGGTGCGGTCGAAGGGCTGGATGCCGAGCACGCCTTGCGCGTAGGAAAGCGCGCAGACCAGCATGTCCTTGTGCTGGTGGACGGCGGCCTTGGGCGTACCGCCGCTGCCGGAGGTGTACAGGAAGAAGGCGGTGTCGGTGGAGGAGGTGGGGTGCGATTCCGCGACGGCCGAAGACGGTGCGAGCCAGTCGGACCAATTCCGCGCGCCGGAAATCCGGCTGGCCTCGCCCTGATGCCCGACAATGATGAGCGCTTCCGGCCGATGCCCCAGCATGCCCGGAAGGAACTCCGGCAGCGAAGAGGCATGGACGATGGCGAAGCGCGCGCCGGAATCGGCGAGGTAGTAGGCGTACTCGGGGGACCGCGTCATGGAGTTGACGGGCACGGCCACGGCGCCGATCTTGGCGGCGCCGAAAAATGCGGCGATGAATTCGGCGGAATCGGAAAGAACGATGAGGACGCGGTCGCCGGGGCGGCAACCGCTTGCGCGGAGCGCGGCGGCGGCGCGACGCACGAGCACGGCCAGCTCGCCGTAAGTGAGCGCGGCAGGCTCGCCGAGAATGGCGATGCGTTGCGGGTGCTCGCGCGCGGGCCGCTCGATGAAGTACTCAGCGATGTTGAATTGCCCCGGAATCTCGAGAGCCATCCCGGGGATTCTACTTCGTTTCGGGGTTATGTCCGAGCTTTCGCATGCGCTCCTGCAATTTGCGCTTGAGGGGAGCGGGCGTGTTGGGGTTGAAGGCTACCAGATACCAGAGCGGCTGGGTGCGGTCAGCACTCAGTTTGCGAAGCGTGGCGGCATCGGTGTTGGGGTGGCGCGCGACGTTTTCGCGGATGGCGGAATAAGAGTGGCGTCCCAGGAGACGAAGAGTCTTCGAAGAGACTTTGGGATGCTCGCTGATCAGGCGAAGAAGGTAGAAATCTTCCCGGGGCGCCTCGCGGGCGAAATGCTCAAGGGCCTGCGAGGTGGTTTCCGCATGCAGGACGACGCCGACCTTCTGGTCCCAGTCCGGGTTGATGCGGTTGAGCTCGACGGTGCGCGCGTGAATCAGCTCTTCGAGCGAGCGGCGCTCGAGGCCCAGGCGGCTATCGGGCATTTTTGTATGCTCCATGGAATCGAGCACGCGCAGCAGGTGCTGGCGCTCGCCAAAAACAATCTGCGAGGTTCTCATGGTCCTACCCTTTCGCGGGTACCGCACTAAATCAGCCTGCCTCATGCCGACCTCACAACGAGAAACATACGCGATGGACAGACGACAGAGCTTGGGACACCGATGGCTCGGCATCGCCTCTCGCCTGGCCTGCGAATCACGCCGGATTATCTGCCCGCGCATTCGGGCAGTAAAGCGGGACGCCCTCAAATGTTCCATCCCCGCAACATGGCGTGGACCGGGAAAGTTAGTAGCGCGAACGGCGGTTCGACTGCGCTCACCGCGAGAGAAAGGGATTGGAGTCGCGCTCGCGGCCGATGGTGGTGGCCGGGCCATGGCCGGGGAAAACGAGCGTCTCGTCGGGGAGAGCGAGGAGCTTGGTTTGCAGCGAGCGCATGATTTCGTCGAACGAGCCGCCCCAGAGGTCGGTGCGGCCAATGCTGCCGGCGAAGAGGGTGTCGCCGGCAAAAAGTTTTCCGGCCTCCGTGGTGGTTCGGCCGCGCTCACCACGGGCAGTTCCCTCCCCCACTGTGGTTCGGCTTCGCTCACCACAAGCGGGCAGATGAAGGCAGAGGCTGCCCGGGGTGTGGCCGGGAGTGTGAATGACGTTCGCGGCGAAGCGTCCCCAGCGCACCTGGTCGCCTTCGCGGAGCAGGCCGTCCACGGTGGCGATTTCCGGAACGGGCATGCCGATCCAGGCAGCCTGCATTTCGAGGGCGCGGTACAGCTCGAGGTCTTCGCTGTGCATCAGGACCGGCGCGCCCGTGGCGTCGTGCAGCTTGCGCAGGCCGCCGACGTGGTCAATGTGCGCGTGGGTGTTGACGATGGCGCGCACGGTGAGGCCATGGCGCGCGAGGATTTCCTGAATGCGCTCCACTTCATCGCCGGGGTCGAGGACGATGGCCTCGCGCGTTTCCGGGTCGCCGACCACCGAGCAGTTGCATTGCAGCCAACCAACCGGAAGAATTTCGTGGATGAGGGCATTGTCCATCGCAAAGCAGTATAGCATCCGAGCAAACGCGCCCTCTGCCGCGGTCTGATAAGATGTCACCCGCGCAAGATTCAGAGAGAAAGCTTTGCGAATGCCGAATGAAACTCCACTCCGCGAACAACACAAGGCGTTGGGCGCCGGGCTGGAGACGTATTTCGATTGCCTGCTACCCGGGCGTTACGCCGACTTGGCCGTGGAATGCCGGACAGCGCGGGAAAGCGCGGCGGTCTTCGACACAAATTACCACGCCATCGCTTCGTTCACCGGGCCGGACCGCGTGCGCTATCTAAACGCGGTGCTCACCAGCAGC
>JACOSF010000240.1 GCA_016179005.1 Acidobacteriota bacterium
CCTGATCGTCGAGCACGCGCCGGACCGCGCCCGGGAGGTCGTTGGTATCGCGAAGGAACAGGCCGCCGGTCTCCGCGGCAAGGTAGGCGAGCGGCGTCCGCGAGTCCAGGTGGTCGTCGCGGCGCCGCTTCAAGGCCGCACGCACGCTCCCGGCTGTGGCTGTGTCATCGGCAGCCGTCAGGCCCGTGTCGGCCAAACCGCGCGGATCTAAAGAATACAGGAGCACGGCGCTGCGGTTGGCCAGATCTGCCAGACGCCGCATCGCATCCGTGATTCGCGAATGGATTCCCTCTTCGGGAGTCCAAGTGCGGAAGCCGTCGGAGAGCAGCAGCACCGCTTTGCGTCCCGGCAACTGGCGCAGGGCCCGGACCACGAAGCTGACCGCGCCGAGAGTTCCCACCGAAAATGACTCATTGCGGATTCGTTCCGTTTCTATGTCCGCGGGGAAGAGCTGGCCGGAAAGTGGCGGGATGGAGTTGAGGCGCAGGCGCAACGTCATATTCAGGCGCAGGTTTTCGATTGCGGCGTGCAGCCGGCGCTTGTCGCTGGTGAACTGTTGCAATGCGCCCATTCCCGCGCTGGTGCGTACGATGGCCACCAGGTCCCCCGCCTGCATCTGTTCGTCGACGAATTTCCTCAGCGCTTCACGGACCTGGAGGACGCTCTCGAATGACAGCGTCAGGTCATCGACCACCAAGGCGATGGCTCGCCGCGCGTCCTCACGGCGCAACGGGGCTTGCGGCACAGCGGAGGGCCGGCGATCCGCGGGAGCGGCGCCGCCCGGCGCACTCCCTGGCACGTAGGTAAAGTGGGTGATGGTTTGGCGACGCCCGTCTTGCAGGATCTCAAAGTCGTTTGCGTTCAGATCGGAGACGTGGTTTCCCTTCGCGCCGGTGACCACCGCGTCGATCTGGACCAAGGACACCGTCACCTTGATTACCGGACCGGGCGGCGCCGGGTCTTGCGCCATCACTAGCGTTACCCCCAGAAGAACCGCGATGCAGCGCTTCATCAGGATCAATCATCCCACGGCGTCGCTCGAATTCGGAGCCACGACCGCGAGGGAGCGGTGCTTCAGGCGTCAACAACGCTCCCTCACGGTCGCGGCTTCCATGAGAAGGCCGGTCTATGTCAAGGGCATTTTTTAGCCCGAACCAACATCGAAACCTGGTGGCCGACCAACGGGAGGCAGCAGGCGGGCGGCGCAAGGGCGCGCGAGGTTTGCGCGGCTTGCGAACCCTTGACAAATCCCCTCCCTTCCATACACTCAAAGGCCAGGGAAAGGGGGCCGGGGGTCTCAGGGGGCTTGCCCCCTGGCGGAGTTTGAGGCAGCGCCTCAAGCGCGCTTCCAGCGCGCCGGCCCGTTGGTCTTGCTCGAAACTGTCGCCTTGCAGAATTGTCCTTTGCCACTGACTCCAGCGCCACTGTCGCCACACTTCCATCCGCACTCTGATTGCGGCTGCTGCCGCGGTGCCCATTGGTGTTCTCAATTCAAGGGGCGCTGCCATCTCAGCATCGACCTGAACACAACCAGTCGCCTGGCTCTGCACGGTCTGCCGCAACCTCGCAGTCACCCCAACTCGGCGCTTTCGCATGTCTCGCAAAATCCAATCCTTGCCTATCCTTAGGCCGCCGCTCGAGGGGCCTGCTTGCGGTTGTACAGCGGATCGTAAACTTCTCCCGTCACCCACAACCGGTGCAGCAACACCGCCAGCTTGCGCGCCACCCCCACAATCGCTCGCCGCTTGGACCGTTTCCCCGTGCCTACCTTGGACAAGCCCCAGGCCCGCAGATCGCTATCCGGCGCCCCCTTCCGCAAGATGCAGTGCGCTCCTTGCACCAACAGACTCCTCACCAGCCGGTCCCCCGTCTTGGTAATTCCCAGTTCCGGCTGGCTGGCTCCGCTGTCCCGCTGCTTCGGCCGTAACCCCAGAAACGCTCCCACATCCCGACTGCTCTGAAATCGCTCCGCGTCTTCGATGGTCAACATGAAGGTCAACGCAATCAGCGTCCCGACCCCATAGACCTGCGTCAGCAATTCCACTGCCGGGTACCGCTGGGCGATTTCCTCGATCAACTGGTCGTAGATTCCGATCTGTTCACTGATCGTCTCCACGCTCTTCAGCAGCGGTCCGATCACCCGTTGCGCGGTCTCACTCAGCGTCTGGCCCAGATCTTCTCCCACTTGATCGGCATCGCACTTCTTCAGCCGTTCCCCCATGGGTTTCACCAGACCCCGCACGCTGTTGATCAGCGAGGTCCGCACCTCCATCAGCTCCGCCCGCGCCCGGATCACCCCCAGATCCGCCTGCGCCTCTGGCCCCCGATGCTGGATCGGCGACAACAGCTGCGGATCCACGCGCGCCAGCCGCGCTAACTGCCGGGCATCCATGCGGTCGTTCTTCTTGACACTCTGCGTGATCAGCTTCACCTTGTGCGCATTGGCCACGATCACCTCGTGTCCCAGGCCGGAGATGTGCCGGCTCACCCAGGGCGAATGCGTCCCCACTTCCAGCGCCACTCGGCTGGCCGCCATCTTCGCGAATAACGAACTCAGTCCGGTCTGGGTCGTCGACAGAGAGCTCTCGCTCACCACTTCTCCCGCTTCATCCAAGATGCAGTAGTGGCTGTTGCGATCCCCGAGGTCCAACCCGACGGTCAGCCTCTGTTTGCCTGCCATTTGATGAACCCGTTTCCGATCCCTCTTCGTCTTCTCTCGCTGGCTCTTCTTCGCCATGGTATGCTTCTTCATAAGCCGGTCTCCTTCTGGCACCTTATCGAGTGCGCCTATGGGGATCATAACGCATCCCCCAGGGGGCCGGCCTTCTCATACCATCTCGG
>JACOSF010000241.1 GCA_016179005.1 Acidobacteriota bacterium
AACCAATACACCAGCAGCGCGAAGCTGGCCATTTCCGGCGGGAGCAACGGCGGCCTGCTGGTGGGCGCGGCGATGACGCAGCGTCCCGAGCTCTTCCGCGCGGTGGTGTGCTCCTATCCGCTGCTGGACATGGTGCGCTACCACAAATTTCTTGTGGCGCGCTTCTGGGTGCCGGAGTACGGCTCGTCGGAGGACGCTGTGCAATTCCGATACATCCGCGCCTACTCGCCCTACCAGAACGTGAAGCCGGGGACGAAATTTCCGGCGGTGCTGTTCATCACCGGCGACGGCGACACGCGTGTGGACCCGTTGCACGCGCGCAAAATGGCGGCGCTGGTGCAATCAGCCAATGGCGGGGACCGTCCGGTGCTGCTGCAATACGACACTAAGGCCGGCCACTCCGGCGGACGTCCGGTGAGCAAGATAATTGAGGACACCACGGACGAACTCAGTTTCCTTTTCTGGCAGCTTGGAGTGCCCCAGTAAACAGCGATTTCCGGTTCATCTTTGCGCCGCCGGGAAAAAGCCTCCCGGCTGCAAACCTGTGCACTTTGTTGGCACTCGCTGCGGCACAGAACCGGGCTTCCTGAACCCGGCAATCCAAGCTAACTTACTGATGATATTGGCTTTGTGCTTTGCTCTGCGTTTGGAGCCGCAGATGCAACAATCTTGTATGGCGGCAATGTAAGCGCATGCGCCGCACGAGTTTGTAAGACCGCATGGCTGTCCCTCCTCGGGAGGCCGGGGCAGGAGGAACTCCTCCTGCCCCGTCTTCATTTCTGTTCTCTGCTTCCAGCTTCTCGCTCCCTGTTACAATGCCGCCGCGTTTCGATCGGTTATGAGCGACTCCCCACAGCCGCAACTCATCCGCGCCATCGGCCGGTGGACCCTGGCCGCGCTGGTGGTGAACTCCATCATCGGCAGCGGCATCTTCGGCATGCCGGACGACATCGCGCGGCTGCTGGGCCCCGCGGCGCCGTACGCCTACCTGATTGCCGCCGCGGGCATCGGCATCATCATGGCCTGCTTCGCGGAAGTGGGCTCGCAGTTCAGCGAGGCCGGCGGGCCGTACCTCTACGCGCGGGAGACCTTCGGACAATTCGCCGGCGTGCAGATGGGCTGGTTTGCGTGGCTGGTGCGGCTCACCTCGGCGGCGGCCAACGCCAACATCTTCGTGCTGTATCTCGGCGAATTTTGGAAGGAGGCCACTTCGCCGGCGCCGCGCGCGTTTATCCTGACGCTCATTCTCAGCGTGCTCGCCGTGGTGAACGTGCGCGGCGTGCGCGCCGGCGCGCAGGTCAGCAATTTTTTTACAGCGGCGAAACTGGCGCCGCTGGCCATTCTTGTAATCGCGGGATTCTGGTTCGTCGGCGAAAAGATTTCCGTAGGCGCGTCGCCGGCGGGAATGAACAACTGGATGGCCGCGGTACTGGCGTTGATCTTTGCCTACGGCGGCTTTGAAGCCGCGCTGATGCCCATGGGCGAGGTGAAAAATCCGCGGCGGGATACGCCGTTCGCGCTGTTCACGGCGCTGGCCACTTGCGCCGTGTTCTACTCGCTCATCCACCTAGTGGTGATGGGTGCGCTCGCCGACCCCGGCGCAAGCGAGCGCCCGCTAGCCGATGCCGCGCGGGTTTTTCTGGGAAATGCCGGCGCGGGACTCATCGCGCTGGGCGCGATGGTGTCCACGTACGGCTACCTGAGCGGGCAATTCGTCAGCGCGCCGCGGCTCACGTATGCCTTCGCCGAGCGCCGCGATTTCCCGCCGGTCTTCGCCGCGGTGCACCCGAAGTTCCGCACGCCGTACGTCTCCATCCTGGTGTACACGGTGCTGGCGATGGCGCTGGCGATTTACGGCAGCTTCATCTGGAATGCAATTCTTTCTTCCGTGGCGCGCCTCTTCACCTACGGCCTGGTATGCGCGGCGCTGATCCGGTTGCGCATCGCGCGGCCGCGCGCGGATGCCTTTCGCCTGCCCGCCGGATGGCTCTTCGCGCTGGCAGGGATTGCCTTCTGCGTGGTGATGGTGCTGCAGATGAACAAAGACCACGTGAAGATTGTCATCGCCGTGGCCGCGGTTGCGACGCTGAACTGGCTCCTCGCGCGGCGCGGCGCGGCGCGCACACCCTCCACTCCCTAGTCGCATTCTTGCCGTTGACCCGCGGCGGTGTTAGTCTCCTCCAACATGAGAAGAGATTTTTCGCGCCGACTTCGTTTCTTGTTTCCTCTACTTCCTTTACTTCCTCTACTTCCATCTTCATTGCCCGCCCCAGCTCAGCAAAGTTTCACTACAGAAAAAGACGTCGCCATTCCCATGCGCGACGGCGTGGTGCTTCGCGCGGACATCTGGCGGCCGGCGAGCGAGGGGAAATTTCCGGTGCTCGTTTATCGCACGCCCTATGACAAGCGCCGTGCGCCGGAAAGCTACGCAACGTATCGTAAGGCCGTCGAACGCGGCTACGCCGTCGTCATGCAGGATGTCCGCGGGCGTTACGCCTCCGCCGGGGAATTCCTTCCCTATCAGCAAGAGGGCAAGGACGGCTACGACACGATTGAGTGGACGGCAGCGCAGCCGTGGTCGAACGGCGCAGTGGGCACGTTCGGGCTTTCCTACCCCGGCGCCGTGCAGTGGCTGGCAGCCATGGAGCGCCCGCCGCATCTGAAGGCCATGGTTCCGGCGATGACCTTTTCCACGCCGCGGAATTTTTTCTATTCCGGCGGCGTCTTTGACGGCTCGTGGATCGGCTGGATCTGGAACAACATCGCGCCCGATGCGCGCGTGAAGAAGAATCTGCCCGGACCAAAGACCGGCGCCGAAGCGCGCGCCGCGTTCGAAAAGGACGCGTCAAAACTTCAGGGCCGCCTGCCGCTGATGGCGCTCGATGAATTGAAGGGCGTCGCGCCGTGGTACTTCGACTGGATGCGGCACGAGCCCTCCGACGCGTGGTGGGAGTGGTGCGAGCTGCGCGGCAAGTACGCTCGCACCGACGCCGCGGTGCTCAATCTCTCTGGCTGGTACGACGAAGCCTACGGCCCCG
>JACOSF010000242.1 GCA_016179005.1 Acidobacteriota bacterium
ATACGCGCCAAGCCGGCCAACTGTATGGCGCCTGGCGAAAGGGCTCGCCCGCGATCCGCAAACGCATACTGGACGATCCCGAGCTGTTTTTCAAAACACAGCGACAGGCGCAGGAGAAAGCTCCGGCCGGGGTGCCCTCTGGGCCGGGCGCCGAGTTGCTGCGCGATCTGGAAATGGTGGCGGCGATTGTGAATCGAGCGCAGCGGCGGCTAGCTGGCGCCGCTGCCGCGGAGTTGGATCACCAGCAAGCGAAGGCTGCGCGGCAACAGATCGAGCGCATTCAAAACCAACTCCGCCGCGTCGATGAAGAAATTCTACCGGAGAAGAAACCACATGTTGAGCCAAGCGCAACGCACCACGATTCTGGAACTGAATGCGCAGCAAGTGAGCAAACGGGAGATCGCGCGGGTGCTGGGAGTCTCCCGCGTGGCCGTGCGCAAAGTCCTGCGCTCCAACTCCACCAACGTGCCGGAACTGAATCGAGCCCAGAAAGCCGAACCGCACCGGCAACAGATCCTGGAGCTTTTCGAGAAGTGCCAGGGGAATCTCGTGCGA
This sequence comes from Acidobacteriota bacterium, assembly GCA_016179005.1. Lineage (GTDB taxonomy): Bacteria > Acidobacteriota > Terriglobia > Acidiferrales > UBA7541 > JACQDE01. Next base: position 556 of record JACOSF010000242.1, read on the forward strand.
GTCCATGAGGACCTTGTGGAGGGCGGCGCGGAGCTGTCGTATGCCGCGCTGACGGCATTCTGCCGGCGGCACGGGATCGGCTACGCGCCGCCCACGCCGGCGGGCCGTTATGACTTCGCGCCCGGCGAGGAGATCCAGCACGACACGTCTCCGCACGAACTCGAACTGGCCGGCAAGAAGCGCAAGGTGCAGACGGCATCGGCGGTGCTGTGCTATTCGCGGGTGCTGTTTTTCCAGTGTTATCCCAACTTCCGGCGTTTCGACTGCAAGGTGTTTCTCACCGAGGCGCTGCGTTTCATGGGTGGCGCGACACCGCGGGTGATGATCGATAACACGCACGTGGTGGTGCTGCGCGGCAGCGGACGCGACATGGTGCCGGTGCCGGAGATGGCCGCCTTTGGAGAGCGCTTCGGCTTTCAGTTCGTGGCGCACGCGATTGGGAATGCGAACCGGAAGGGGCGCGTGGAGCGTCCCTTCCATTTCATCGAGAATAACTTTCTGGCGGGGCGCACCTTCCGCAGTTGGGAGGATCTGAATCAGCGGGCGCGGGAATGGTGCGACAAGGTCAACGCGACTTACAAGAAACATATCCGCGCGATTCCGCGCGAGCTGTACGCCGTCGAGCGGTTGCAACTGAAGCCGCTGCCGGTGTGGATTCCGGAAGTCTACCGGCTGCAGCAGCGCCTGGTGGATATCGAAGGGTATGTGGCGTTGAACAGCAATCGGTATTCGGTTCCGGTGGACTGGATCGGCCGCCGCGTGGAGGTGCGCGAGACCAAGGACAAGATCGAGATTCAACTCGACGCCCGCCGCCTGGTAACGCACCGGCGAATTGCTGAAGCCGAGCATCAGCGAGTGATGCTGGCCGAGCACCGGCCGCCGCGCGGCCACAGAGACGCGCGACCCGATCCGCATCCCGAAGAGAAAGCCATCGTCACCGCCGCGCCGGAACTCGCCGACTATGTCGCGGGGTTGAAACAACGGAGCCGCAAGGTGGTCACGCTTGCCCTGCGGCAACTGTTGCGGCTGGTGCGTGAGTATCCACGGGAACCGCTGCTGGGCGCGGTGCGCGAAGCCGGCCGTTATGGTCTTTACGATTTGGACCGGCTGGAACGCATGATCTTGCGCCGTGTGACGCGCGAGTATTTTCTGCTCGATGGGGAATCGAACGATGACTGAAGAACTGGAACAACTGCTGAAGAATCTCAAGCTGCGGCGCATGCTGGAGGTTTATGACGAACAGTTGCGCGCCGCCGACAAAGACGACATCAGCTACTCGGAATTCGTCACGCGACTGGTGCGCGCGCAGTTTCAGGCCAGGCAAGAGGGCGCGCTGGAATGGCGCATCCAGCGCGCCAATCTGCCGGAGCGCTGGTCGTTGGAGACCTTCCCTTACGCCCGCCAACCGGGCGTGAACCGCAAACAAATTCGCGGGTTTGCGGAGTTGGAGTTCATCGCCAAGGCGGAAAACGTCGTGTTCATCGGCGAAACTGCCAGAGGTAAGACGGGACTGGCCTGTGGTCTGCTGCTGAAGGCGTTAGAGAACGGCCACCGGTGTCAATTTATCAAGGCCCAGGATCTGTTCGATGAGATGTATGCCTCGCTGGCGGACCGTTCCAGCCGGCAACTGCTCACGCGACTGGCGCGGCTGGACGTGCTTCTGGTGGACGAACTTGGGTATTTGAATCTGAAACCCGAGCAGTCGAATATGTTTTTCAAGCTGATGGACGAGCGCTATCGCCGGCACTCCACCATCATTACGACGAACCTGGCCTATGAGGAGTGGCCGAACTTTTTAGGCAACCGGCCCATGGTGGAAGCATTGTTGAGCCGGCTGCGGCATTACTGTCACACCGTGCGCATTGACGGTCCACCCTTGCGCGAGCCGCAGGGCTGAGGAGCACGGTCATGGAGGAGAGCCGCGGCCAGGAAGAATATATTCGGCAGGTTCTGGAGGCGTATCGCAAAACGCCGGGCACGATGGGAACGGTGCGCCGTGCGGACCGGATGCTCGCTGCCCAACTGTATCAACGCGGCCTGTCCATGAAGGTGATCGAAAACGCGTTAGTGCTGGCGGCGGCGCGACGCCTGATGCGTCCCGCCGATGCCCTGCCGTTGGGCACGATTCGATCGCTGGCTTATTTCCTGCCGGTGATCGAAGAAGTCCTCGGCATGTGTGTCAGCCCGGAATATTTCCAGCACGTACGCCGCAAGCTCGAACGAATCGCGCCAACACGGTAGACCACCACGCGCGCCTTTGGCGCGGATGATAGAACACCAACCCCCGCACGCCTTCGGCGTGGATAATACTGCCTGCTCGTTTCACTCCCTAAAGCACACGCCTTCGGCGTGGATGA
>JACOSF010000248.1 GCA_016179005.1 Acidobacteriota bacterium
CTGGTCGCGGCCGTGAGTGGTGCAGAGGAAATTTTCGCGGCGCGTCTCCATCCACTTCACCGGATGGCCCAAGCGCATGGACAAGTGCGCGACCACGGCCTCTTCCGGATAGACATTCAGCTTGCTGCCGAAGCCGCCGCCAACTTCCGGCGTGATGACGCGCACGGAATGCTCCGGCGTGCCAAGCATGGCGGCGATCTGCGTTTTCAAAAGATGCGGAATTTGCGTGGACGACCACACGGTGAGAGTTTTTTCGCCGGGCTTGTATTCGGCGAGCACGCCGCGCGGCTCCATGGCTACGGGCACCAGGCGCTGGTTGAGGATGCGCTGGCGAATCACTTTGTCGGCCTGCTTGAAGGCCTTCTTGACGTCGCCGCCTTCGAGCTCCCAGCGGAAGGAGACGTTATCCGTGCTGGGTTCGTGGAGCACGGGCGCGCCCTTGGCGATGGCTTTTTCGGGGTCCACTACGGGAGTGAGCGGCTCGTAGTCCACGTCCACTAGATCGAGGGCATCGCGGAGGGCGTAGCGGTCGGAGGCGACCACGACGGCGACGGCTTCGCCCACAAAACGCACGCGGCCGGTGGCCAGCACGGGACGCGGCGCGGGCTTCAAGTCGGGAAGCTGCGCGGCGCAGGGCACGACGCCAATCTGGCCGCGGAAATCTTCGGCGGTGAACACGGCCACCACCCCGGGCGCGGTCTGCGCCTTCGTCGTGTCAATAGACTTGATGCGGGCGTGGGCGTGCGGGCTGCGCACGAATCCGGCGTGGAGCATTCCCGCGAGAACGAGATCGTCCACATAGTGCGCCAGGCCCTGGATGAGGCGCGGGTCTTCCTTGCGCTTGAGCGGCTTGCCGATGTACTTGGTTGCCGTGGCCACGAGTGCCTCCACATTTGTGCGACGGATATGCCGAGCTGAAGCTCGCCGCTACATGCGACGAGCATGAATCTCAGCGTTTGCGTGTCTTCATCTTTGCGGCGGCGTAGCGAACGGATTCGATAATTTTCTGGTAGCCGGTGCAACGGCAGAGATTGCCGTGCAGCGCGTGACGTATTTCCGCTTCCGATGGATTGGGATTCTTGCCGAGCAGCTCGACGGAAGCACAGATCATGCCCGGCGTGCAGAAGCCGCATTGCAGGCCGTGCTTTTCCCAAAAACCTTCCTGGACGGGATGCAGGCCGCCACCCGAGCCATTGAGACCGGAGACGCCCTCGATGGTGGTGACGCTGGCGCCGTCGGCCTGGACGGCAAGCAGGGTGCAGGACTTGACGGCGCGGCCGTCGAGGAGCACGGTGCAGGCGCCGCAGAGCGATGTCTCGCAGCCGACGTGCGTGCCGGTGAGGCCGAGGACGTCGCGCAAATAGTGGACCAGCAGCGTGCGCGGCTCCACATGGCTCTGGCGCGGCTGGCCATTAACACGAACTTGAATCTCGACGGACATGACGCCTCCATCCACCAAACACGCGAGGAACAGGCCACAACGGCTGGGAAGGTGGGAACATTACTCCCGACACCTGGAAAATTCAAGGGAGTTGGGGAAATCCCAAAGAGTGATTCGCTGTCTTAACCGCAGCGAAAAAGATCTTCGTCCCGGCAAAAAACGTCGGGCCTCAGAATGACAAAGCATGGAGAGCGCTCAGGAGGAAATGCGGCGGACCCAGATGCGGGAGGTGGCGGGCTTGCCGAGAAAGGTACGCGGGGCGGTGCCGCCGACAATGGCGAGCGTCATTGTTTCGTCGTACTCGCGCTTCTGGATGCGCGCGCGTGCGCCGGGGCGCAGCTTCAGTCCGGCGACGAAATCGAGGAACTGGGGATCTTTTTCGTAGACGCGGAGGATCTCCACGGTGTCGCCGACGGAGGCTTCCGCAAGGAGCAGGGCGGATTTCTTGCGGCGCAAGCGTGCCTGCCCGCCCTTCAGCGGGACGCCGTGGGGGCAAGTGCTGTCCGCGCCAAAGCGCTTGAGGAGCAGGTCCACCACCTCGGGGGACATGCCGTGCTCGAGGCGCTCGGCTTCCTCGTGAACTTTGGACCAGTCCACACCGATGACGTCGGTGAGCAGTTTTTCGGCGAGGCGGTGGCGCAGGACGAGATGCTCGGCCACTTCGCGACCCTTGCGGGAGAGATGGATGCGGCCATCGCGGGCCACGCGGAGATAGCCGTCGCGAGCCATGCGCTTGAGCGCCGCGGTGACCGCCGGCGGCGTCACGCGCAATTCCTCGGCGAGACGCGCGCTGATGGGCACCTGCTCTTCCTGCACGATCTCCCAGATGGCCTTCAGGTAGTCTTCGCGGGAGACGCTGGTAGTTTCGCGGCGCAATCGGCCTCCCAAAAGCTTCACAAGCAGATTCCTCGTCCCGATCGAAACC
>JACOSF010000021.1 GCA_016179005.1 Acidobacteriota bacterium
TTTTCCCGGCCGACCATCCTTGCGGCCGCAGGTTCGATGAGGCCGCCAGACTGCTGGACCGCGTGGATACGCTGGTGCAGTACAATGCAGAGAAACTCACTCTCTCGGCCGGCTTCCAGACCATCCAGCAAGACTTCAACCGGCGCGGAGTCGGGAGCAACAGCCATGACCCGCTCAACTTCCTGACAGGTACTACAAAGCCTTATTACCTGTATGGCGCGTTGAAGGACCTTTCCTACATCTACACCTTCGATGCGACCTACGCGTTCTCGCCGGCGGTATCACTGTTCGCCGAGTATACGCACGAGCGGTACTACAAGAGAATGATCTCGCGGAACCGCAGTCCCTTTGCAACCGCAGCTCCCTTCTGTTCAGCCGGCGGTTGTGACAGCGCCAACAACGACTGGGAGAGCACATACCGAGACTTGTTTGACACCTACGCCGCAGGCGCGGACCTCTATCTTCGGAAAAAAGTCTACCTGACGACGTACTACTCTCTGTCGGCGGGCAAAGGCCTGGTAGGTTCGCGATTCCTGGGCGATTCGACTCGGCTTACCACAGGCGATCCCGACAAGTTCATCCTAGTTGGGGCCTCGGCAGCCGTGCCCTACCCGAACACGACCACCCGGATTCACGAATTTACGGTCGTCCTCAAGTACAAGCTCACGGCGAACCTCATGCCGAAGCTGGAGTACAGTTACCAGCAATTTGACAACAAAGATTACCAGACGTCGCCCATGACGCCGTACATGGGCTGCATCAGTCCGGCCACTGGCACTCTGGTGAACGGCTGCCCTGTGAGGATGCTGACCGGCTCGACTTCTCCTAACCCGACATTCACCCCCAGCCCGTTCTATCCGTACTCCGTGGTCGGCGATACGTCGGCGGCCCGGTACATTTTCCTGGGCGCGGATCAACCTTCGCACCACGTCCACATCATCTCGGCCAAACTCGAATATCGCTTCTAAACTGCCGGTTTCCGGAGAGGGGATCAACCATCCCCTCTCCGGATTCCGCATTCCTCCACTAGCGCTGCGGGCTTACGAATTGGCGAGCAGGCGGCGGACTTTGTCCACCAGCAACTGCGCGTCGAACACCGGTTTTTCGAGGTAGTCGTCGGCGCCAGAGGCGGCCAGCATATTCTCGCGGTCGCCGGACATGGCGTGGGCCGTAGAGAGCAAAATGGGAAGGGAGCGGCCCGCGGCGGCGGCCGCCTGCTTCACTAGCTGCGCCAACTCCACACCGTCAATCAGCCGCCCCTGCCAGTGCGCGTTGGCCAGCGAGACATCCAGCACGGCCATGTGCACCCGCCCGGCTTCCACGTCGGCCAGGATCCGCGGCACGTCCTCCGTCACCACGCACGCGAAATTTCCCGCGCGCTCCAGCGCCATGCGGTAGAACTTCGCCACCAGCGCGTGGTCTTCCACAATGAGGATGGTCTTGGAATCGGACTGCGCAGGAGTCATTTGCGCACCCGCGCCGCGGGTTTTTCATGCGCGAACGGCGCAACTTGTTCCGCTTGGTTCGGGGCAAGCGGAAGGGTGAACCACACCGTCGTGCCGCTGCCGGCGTCGCCGTTCTCGATGCCGATGGCGCCGCCCATGATCTGCACTAGCCGCCGGGAGATGGCCAGCCCCAGCCCGCTGCCGCCGTGGCGCGGGCCGGCCGAGCCCTGCACGAAGAGTTCAAAAACCGCTTCGCGTTTTTCTTCCTGGATGCCGACTCCCGTGTCCACCACTTCGAAGCGGAGGAATCCGTGCCCATCGGGCGCGGCCGGGGCGTCGGAGGCCGGCAAGACCCGCGCGCGGACGGAGACACGGCCAGCGGGCTCGCCGGGTGCGGCGGGCGGAGTGAACTTGACGGCATTGGAAAGCAGGTTCAAGAGAATCTGGCGGAAGCGCACTTCGTCCGCGCGCACGAGCGGGAGTTCTGTATTGCGGGTTTCGTCGCAGAGCTCCAGGCTTTTCTCGTGGGCGGGAATGGTGATCAGCGGCAAAGTGGAATCGAGAACCTCGCGCGGGTCCACGTCTTCCACGCGCACAGCCATGCGCCCGGCCTCGATGCGTCCGATGTCGAGGATGTCGTTGACCAGGCCCAGGAGGTGCTGGGCGCTGGAGAAAACGTCGCGCAGCAGCTCGCGCTCTTCGTCACGCGTCTTGGTGAGCCCGTCGAGGATCAGCTTGGTAAACCCGAGAATGGAATTCAGCGGCGTGCGCAGCTCGTGGGAAACCTGGGCGAGGAATTCGTCCTTACTGCGGCTGGCCTCGGCGAGGTCGCGGTTGGCGCGCTCGAGGTGTTCGTTGAGCGCGCGCAGGTTCTGCATCGAGGCGTGCATGTAGGACTCGCACATCAGGTTCAAGTCGAGGTCGAGCATCTTGCTGACGGCGCGCGCATAGCGCAGGCGGACGTCGCTGGCGGGGAATTCCAGCAGCAGGCACTCGGAGAGGAATGCGCGCACGATGCCCATGGCGCTGATCACGTATTTCTGTTCGAGCCCGACGCGCACGTGGCGGTAGCCAATCTGGTAGCGCTCCTCGGCATAGGCATGGTCGTACACTCCGCAAAACAGCGCCTTTGCCCAGGCCTGCAAAGTTTGTTTCAGGCGGGCAATCTGCGCATCGCCGCCGCTGAACACGCGGAAGGCGTTGGGATGATGGGGAATCTGGGAGTAGAATCGTTCGGCCAGTTCGGGAAGATACTTTTCCAATGCTTCCATGGAGGTCCGTTCCCGGGATGATCCGACTGCCCGAACGCGGTGCAGCGAAAGAATGTTAGCACGGAATCCGCGCGGGAGAAGCGCGGTCCCCATGAGGCGCAACGCATGAACGAAGTGCGCGTGAGCTTGCGGTTGAAGGCTATTCTGCCGGTGGCGGCGGTGTTGCTGGCGGGCCTGGTGGTGTTCGTCTGGGTGTCGCTTTCCTTCGAGGACCCCGAGCGGCGCAGCGTGATTGCCGTGGCGGCGGCGGGTGCGGTGGCCATCTGCGCGGCGCTGCTGGTGGTGATCGCGGTGCTGGTGCAGCGCCCGCTGATCGAATTGCAGGAAAAGATTGCGCTGTTGCGCGACGGCAACCTGACGGTTTCTGTCGGCTTTGCCGGGCGCAACGACGAAATCGGCGATTTGGGCCGGAACTTCAACGACATGGTGCGGCAGTTGCGCGAAAGCCGCGAGGAAATCCAGCGGTTGCACCGCACGCAGATGTCCCGCGCCGAACACTTGGCCACCCTGGGCGAGCTGGCCGCGGGGTTGGCGCACGAGATCCGCAACCCGCTCGCGGGCATCGCCGGCGTGATCGAGATCATCGGGCGCGACCTGCCCGCGGGCAGCCCCGGCCGCGATGTCCTGAAGGAAGTGCAGCAGGAAGTGCTGCACATCAAGCGCATTCTCTCCGAGTTGCTGGATTACGCGCGGCCGCGCAAGCCGGAGTTCCGCCCCGCCAACTTGAACGATTCCGCCGAGCACGCCGTGAACCTCGCCCGGCAGCAGGCGCTTTCCCGTCCGGTGGAAATTTCGCTGGAGAAAGCAACGGGTTTGCCGCCAGTGGAGCACGACGCTGGGCAGATGCAGCAAGTGCTGCTGAACTTGTTGTTGAATGCGCTGCAAGCGATTGACGGCGCGGGAAAGGTCCGCGTGCAGATTGTTTCCCACGATGACCAGGCGCTGGTGAGCGTCACCGACACGGGCCGTGGCATCGCGCCTGAACACTTGCCCAACATTTTCCGGCCGTTCTTCACCACCAAAGGACAGGGCACCGGCCTGGGGCTTTCGCTGGCGCGCCGCGTGGTGGAAGACCACGGGGGAAAGATCGAAGTAACCAGCCAGCCCGGCCAGGGCACACAGTTCCTCATCTGGCTGCCCTTCCGCCGGCCCGCCTCGCCGCCCGCCGCAGAGTGACCATTTCGTAGTAAAGTAGCTAGGATGGCCAAAGAGCGCATCCTGATTGTGGACGACGAGCGGCTGGTGCGCTGGTCGCTCAAGCAGAAGTGCGAGGAGTGGGGCTACGTGCCGGTGGAAGCCGAAGACGGCGGCACCGCGCTGCGCCTGGCCCATAGCGACCCACCCGACCTGATGTTGCTCGACGTGCGCCTGCCGGACATGAGCGGGCTCGAGGTGCTGGAGAAACTGAAACAGAGCGGCGAAGCTCGCGGCGTGATCATGATGACCGCCGACCCGCAACTCGACGACGTGAAGGCGGCCATCAAGATGGGCGCCTACGATTTCGTCGGCAAGCCGCTGGACTTCGACGAACTGGCTCTGACGCTGCAGAACGCGCTGGAGGCCACGCGGCTGCGCACGGAAGTGGAATCGCTGCGCGGCGAAGTCCGCCGGCGCACCGGCTACCACGACGTGGTCGGCGTCAGCCGCAAGATGACCGAGCTGATGGGCTTCGTGCGCAAGGTGGCCTCCAGCGAAGCCACCACCATCCTCGTCCAGGGCGAAAGCGGTACCGGCAAGGACCTCATTGCCAAAGCCATCCACTACCAGAGTTCGCGGCAGGACCGCGCGTTTGTGGCCATCAACTGCTCGGCCATCCCCGAAACGCTGATGGAGACGGAACTCTTCGGCCACGAAAAAGGCTCCTTCACCGACGCCAAGGCGATGAAGAAGGGCCTCTTCGAAGTTTCCGACGGCGGCACGCTCTTTCTCGACGAAATCGGCGAGATCTCGCAATTCCTGCAGGCCAAGCTGCTGCGCGTGCTGGAAGACCAGGTGATCCGCCGCGTGGGCGGTGTGCGCGATATGCAGGTGGACGTGCGCGTGATCGCCGCCTCCAACCGCGACCTGGAGCGCGCCGTGCGCGAGGGCCACTTCCGCCAGGACCTCTATTACCGCCTGGCGATTATTTCCATCTACATTCCTCCTCTGCGCGAGCGCCGCGAAGACATGATGCCGCTGGTGGACTTCTTCATTGACCACTACAACCGCAAGTTCCGCAAATCGGTGCGCGGGCTGGGCGACGAGACGCGCCGCCTGCTGATTAACTACGACTGGCCGGGCAACGTCCGCGAGCTGAAGAACGCCATCGAGCGCGCTATGATTCTCGAAGAAGAGCCGGTGCTGCGGCCGGTCTATCTGCCGTTCTCAGTGGTGCAGCCGCACTCGGGCGTCACCGCGTTCGAACATACCTCCTCGCCGCACGGCGGCGGGCAGCCGCTGGCCGAAGGACGCTGGCTGCCGCCGCTTTCGATTCCCGAAGGCGGCACGTCGCTCGAAGAAGTGGAGCGCGCGCTGGTGGAACTCGCGCTGCGCCAGGCCGGCGGCAACCAGACGCACGCCGCGCGGTTGCTGGACATCAGCCGCGACGCCCTGCGCTACAAAATGAAAAAGTTCGGCCTGATGCACGCCGACGAGGAATCCGCCACCGCCGACACCCCGCAATCCGAAGCGTAAAAGTAGCGCAGCCACTCTTGGCTGCGCTCTAACTGCCAACCTCGCCGCCGAAGAGTAGCGCAGCCACTCTTGGCTGCGCTTGATCCCGTGCACTCCCGTAGAGGCGGACCTGCCTGCCCTGAGGGAAATCTCAGCACCTGTAGAGGCGCGCTTCAGCGCGGCAGGTTTCTTTCTTTTTTCGAGCCCCGAGGCTCCAGCTCGTCCCGAGCAAATGCGAGGGACCTCGGGGAACCGCCTATCTTTTTTCGTAGTTTGTGTAGCGGCAACCTGCGCGTCTTTGCGCAGGTTGCCATTTTTCCTGTAGCACAGGCTTGTAGCCTGTGCCCCGTAGGACAGGCTTTCTAGCCTGTCCGCCACCCAAGTGCTGCCAGGCACCTTTGGCGGCGCCTTCGCACGGCAAAATTCTCCTTGACATGCTATTGCCTAAAAGCTATAATCTATAGGCCTGCTGTTGCTCCTGGCTGTTGCCCTCGCCCGGGTTGCCGAGGACCCTTTAGCTCAGCCGCCGCACAAATCCATCCAGGCCGCGTCCCGCTCTGCGGGACGAAAAAAATCAATCGTCCTTGCATCTTGTTGACTGCCAACGACTTGCCCGTTTGATTCCTTTTGAATCGACCCCGCAACTCATTGCTTGGCGGCCACTTGCACATTCGATTGACCCCGGGGGTACCCATGTCTCAACGCTGTGCCCATAAGCATCCCGGCGGCTCCTACTGCAAGCGCTGGGCCTCTACTGGCAGCCCCTTCTGCTACCGCCACCAACCGCCACCTGAAAAGCCCGCCGAGCTTGAGGACGATGCCAACCTCTCTCCTCTCGACCGCCTCAACACCCACGACGATCTGTTCGACGTCGTCCGCGAATCCCTCAACGCCATTCGTCTCGGCCGCCTCTCGCCGGGCCGCGCTTACGCCACCGGCTACTTCATTGATCTCTGGATGCGCGTCCGCGAGCGC
>JACOSF010000253.1 GCA_016179005.1 Acidobacteriota bacterium
GCGTGACTTCCCTTCCGCCGAACGCGAATTGCTCGAAGCGCTGCGCCTCGACCCGAAGTTAACCGATGCCGTGCGCGACCTGGCCGCCGTCTATTATCTGGGGGAGAAGTTCGAGGCGGCTCTGCGCGTGCAGGACGAGCTAGCCCGGCGGGAAACACCCAATGCAGGATGGTGGTTCATCCGGGCCACCTGCTACGATAAACTGCACAAGTTACCCGAAGCGATCGCCGCCTACGAGAAGTTCCTAGCGCTGGACGAGGGCCGCAGCGACAAGCAGGGCTTCCAGGCGCGGCAGCGCATTCGAATCTTGAAGCGCGAGCTGGAGCGGGTCAGAAAATAAGATGGCAACGAGGAAAAAAGCACGGCCGATGATTGCGCTCGCTGTGCTGCTCTGCGCGGGAGCACCTGCCGCTGGGGTGGCGCAGTCCGCCGACCCGGTGAAGACAGCGAAGGAAGTCGTCCGCCGGGGCGATGCGCAACTCGCGCAGATGCGGCAGGAAATCAGAAATGAGAACTACGACGCGGCGCTGCGCGTGCTCCGGGAATACCGCGACGCCGTCAAGTCCGCGCATGCGGGGCTGAAAGCCAGCGGCCGGGACGCGGAAAAAAAGCCCGGCGGCTTCAAGAACCTTCAGATCCACATCCGGCAGAACATCCCGCGGCTGGAGCACTCCATCCTTTCCGTTCCCGTCGAGCAGCGCGAGCCGTTCGAGGCCATCCGCAAGGAGCTCGACACGATTGACCGGGAATTAATCGACGCACTGTTCCCGCGACAGCCGTCGAAGAAAGCAGGAGAGGCGAAGCCCGGACGTCCCACTCCATGACACACGGACGCATTCTCGCTTCGATGCTGTTTTTCGCCGCGCTCGCCTTTTCCCCCTGCGCACGGCTGAACGCACAGGAATCGAAGAGAGACTACTTGACCCAGATCGAGGCGGACAAGATCCGCGACGCCGAACAGCCGGCGCTGCGCATCAAGTTGTTCATCGAGTTTGCCGCCGACCGGCTGAAGAAATTCCATTACGAGCTGGCGCGCCCTTCGAGCGAGCGGCTGCGTTCCGAGCGCCTGAATTCGCTGCTGAATGCGTACACGGGCTGTGTGGATGATGCCGCCGAACTGATTGACCTGGGACGCGAGCGGCAGGACGACATCCGCGCCGGAATCAAGGAAGTGCAGAAGCGCGTGAAGGAATTTCTGCCGCAGCTCGAAAAGCTGGCCGCGGAAGGGCAGGACCTGGCGCTCTACAAAGACACGTTGCTGGACGCCGTCGAAGCGACCAAGCAGGCCCAGGCAGACGCGGACAAGGCAGCCAAAGAACTCGCGCCGGCGCCTGTGCGGCGGAAGCCGTCATGAAGCGCCGCGGCACGCCCGCGAATTCCTTCCCCGGCGGCGCGCGGATTTTCCAGCGCATGTTTACGCGGGTGGGCTGCCAGGGACGCCCGCCGCGGTTCGTCGCGGAGTTTTATCCCTACGCCAATCTGACGCACACCATCCGGCTGGTGGAAGACACGGCGCGCGTGCGGCTCTCAGACGTGTTCCGCGACGCGCCGCTGGTGGTGCTGGAAGCCACGGCAGCTATCCTGCTGGCACGCGTTTACCGACGGCGGGCAGGAAGAGAATTCCTGCAAACTTACCGCGAATTCGCGCTGCAGCAAGGAACGCGCCGGCGCCTGCTGCACATGCGCCGCAAGCGCGGTCGTCGCGTGTCCGTACATCCGCGCGGTTCGCACCACGACCTGGAATCGCTCTTCGCGCAGCTCAACCGGCGGCACTTCGCCGGACGGCTGCACCGGCCGCGGCTGGGCTGGAGCGCGCGGCCGTGGCACACGCAGTTGGGCTGCTTCGACCCCGCGCTCGACCACATCGTCATCAGCTCGCGCCTCGACCGCGAGCGGGTGCCGCGCTACGTGGTGGAATACGTGCTCTTTCACGAGATGTTGCATGTGAAGCATCCCATACGCCGCGCCAGTTGCGGGCTGGAAGCGCACTCCGTGGAATTCCGCCGCCAGGAAAAGCGCTTCCCTCTTTACGAGCGCGCGCGGCGGTTCCTCACCCGCCTCGGTTAGGACGGCTCCGGCGGTTTCTTTCCCGCTCCACTTTTTTTTCGAGTCCGGCGATTTTCTTGCGGACTTTGTTCGCGTCCTCGGCATTGGGAAGGATTTCCAGGTAGGCCGTGTAGTGCAGGATGGATTCCTCGAAGTCGCGCTTCTTTTCGTAGGCCCGGCCGAGCAGCAGATGAGGGCGCGCGAAGCCGGGCTTGAAACGCAGGGCGTCCTGAAAGCGCTCGATGGCCGCGTCGTAGTTTTTCTTTTTCAGATAGTACATGCCGACTTCGACGCTCTTCTCCGCCTTAAACGGCTCAAAGACAGGCTCCGGCTGCGTGTTCTTTTGCGGCTTCTTCTGCGCCGGGGCGGGTCCCGCAGCAAACAGAACCAGCAGCAACAGCGCGAGTTGGCAGCGACGAATCATTTGGACTTCTGGATGGTAACAGATTCGCTTTGCTAAGATGGAGTTGCTCCGGCGTTTGCGATCGCAGCATGTTCCGCCATGGACCTCGAGCAAAAAGTCGCCAGCCTGCCCGCACAGTCGGGCGTGTATCTCTACAAGGACGTCCTCGACAACATCATTTATGTGGGCAAGGCGCAGTCGCTGCGGCACCGCGTGAAATCGTATTTCCTGGAGTCGCGGACGCTGGATGCGAAAACCGGCTCGCTGGTGCGGGAAATCGCCGACGTCGCCTACATCGTGGTAGACAACGAAAAAGAAGCCCTGGCGCTCGAGAATAACCTGATCAAGCAGCACAAGCCGCGCTTCAACGTGCTGCTGCGCGACGACAAAACGTATCCGTACATCAAGTTCACGGCCTACGAAACATTCCCGCGCGTGTACGTCACGCGCCGTCTGAAAAAAGACGGCTCGATTTACTTCGGACCGTATTTTCCGGCCCGCCTGGCGTACCGGCTGGTGCACTTCATCCACAAGCGGTTCCTGGTGCCTTCGTGCACCGTGGACCTGACGCGCGCGCACACGCGGCCGTGCTTGCAGTACTACATCCATCGCTGCCTCGGGCCATGCGTGCCGGGACTCGTCGCCGACGAGCGCTACA
>JACOSF010000254.1 GCA_016179005.1 Acidobacteriota bacterium
GCGCAGCGGGCGGCTGGGGTCGCCCAAGGTGCAGGTGTGGCTGGCGGAAGCAGCCGCGGCGGAACAAGAGGTCAAGCTGACGTTCGTCTATGAAGGCACGCTGCTGCGCGGCGCGCTCGATTACATCACCAAGGACGGCATCCTGCTGCGCGATGAGTCGCGGTGGTACCCAGCGGTGAATTTGTCGGCGTTCACGCAGAATGACATTTCCATTCAGGTGCCTGCAGACTGGGATGCACTTTCAAGTGGTTTCCCAGAAGGAGACGAAGCGGCGCACAAGAAAGGGATTTTTCGCTGGCTGACAATCAAAAAAGTGTCATCGCGTACTTTGACCGCAACTCCAAATGCACAACGAGAGTCAATTTTGTTGGACCCAACAGACGCACTTATTGGCGGACGAGGGGATATTCCAAATCTCATGCTTGCAGTGGCCGATATCATAAATACTTTTGAGAAAGCCATCGGGCCGTATCCTCAGGCTTTGTTTAATATTCGCCGCGGTTTTTCACGAGGGCGTGGACCAGTCGGATATTCAGCACCAGATTTTCTTGTCGTCAGCGAGGACGTGATCAAGTATCACGACTATCCAGGCTGGGCGCCGGAGTTTTTGCCGCATGAGGTTGCGCACCAGTGGTTTCCCATTGAAGTCACCCTTGAGCGGCAGGAGGACGGCTGGCTGGCGGAAAGCTTGGCGGAATATCTCGCATGGCGCTACCTGCTCGAAAAGGAACCGGAGCAGGCGCGGCGAATGGTGCAACGGGCGATGCGCGGCGCGCTCGCGCCGGAGCCGCTGCGTCCTCTGGCGCTGGGCTTGCAGCTCTTCCGCGAGCCGTGGGAAGTAGCGCACGCCACGCTCTATCAGCGCGGGCTGCTGGTGTGGCGGACGCTCGAAACGGTAATTGACCGCGAGCGCGTGGACCGTGCGCTGCGGGAGTATTACAAGCGGTTTGCGGGCAAGCGCGCTTCCATCGCGGACTTCCGGAAAATCTGCGAGGGGATTTCCGGGCGCGACCTGGCCTGGTTCTTCGAATATTTCATCCATGGCACGCAGATTCCGGAAGTCAGCTTTCGGCGGGTGCCGTCGGATGCGCCGAACGTGCTGCTGGGCGAAATCGCGGTGAAAAATGTGCCGGCGGATTTCCAGGTGCGCGTGGAAATGCGCGTGCAAACTGCAAAGGGCGCGGTGGAACATTCCGTGGCCACGCGCGGCGGGGTGACGCCGTTTTCGCTGAACCTTCCCGCGCCAGCGACGCAGGTGACGCTCGATCCCGACAGGCGGCTGTTGCGCTGGACGGAAGCAGCGCGGCGGCATCGCGAGCAGGCCAGGCTGTTCGGGCAGGTGAGTGAATTGGAGGACGGCGGCGAGTTCAGCCAGGCCATCGAGGTGTGCCGGCAGGCGATCGCACTCGACCCGGACGATGTAGCAGCCAACCAGCAGCAGATTCGTTTTGTCCTGGGGCGGATGCTCTCTCGCGCGGGAAAACTTGCCGATGCGAAGCGCGCATTCGGCGGTGTGCTGGAGCAGTCGTCGCTGGACACGATGGAAACGGATTTCTACCGCGCGTGGGCGCGTGTCTACCGAGCGCGAATCGCCAAGCGGCTCGGGCAAATCGCGGCGACCCGGGAAGAGGCAAAAGAAGGATTGGCGAGCAAGTCGCCGGCAATGGAGACGAAGGTGGCCTGGCCGGAAGCGCCGCGCCGCGAGATGAGCGCGCGGGAGGCGCTGCGGGCGCTGGCCGGGCGTTGAAGAGCAGGGGGCAGCACGTTTCGCTACTTGAGGCGTTTGAGATCTTTCTTGGCACCTTCGTGGTTGGGGTTGAGCTGGAGAGCCTTCTGAAGCTCCTGGATGGCTTCCGGCTTGCGATTCATTTTTTCGAGCACCAAAGCGAGCCGCCAGTGGGCGTCGGCGTGAGTGGGTGAATTCGGCTCGGGCTCCAACGTCAGATACTTGCGGAAATATTTTTCGGCGCGTGGCAGGTCGCTGCCGTCCGCGAACAGAACGTTTCCTGCGCGGAAGAATGGTGAAAAGTTGTCCGGTACATTTTTCTCTGCCTGAGCCAGAATCGCGTCCAATTCCGGCCAGCGCTTCTGCCGCGCAAAGACGATGGCAAGCCCACCATAGCCTCCGGTGCGGCCGGGATCGAGCTTGAGTGCTTCACGAGCGTGCTTTTCCACCACGTCGTACTTCTGCTGTGCGCCGGGAAAATAAAAATTCACGAGCGTCATGTGGATGCTGTAGCTTTTCGGATCCGCTTCCAGCGCTTGCAGGTAAAGCAGTTCGGGTGAGTCGGTCTTTTTCTCGTACTGGTTCATGCGGACCTGCGCCATGTACCCGCGTGCGGGGTTGATACGCTGGATTTCCGCCAGCCGTTTGCGTGCTTCGTCTTTCCGGCCTCCGATGATCCACGGCGCTTCCATGTGCCATTCCATAAGGCCCCA
>JACOSF010000255.1 GCA_016179005.1 Acidobacteriota bacterium
CGCGGTGGCCAAAGGCATCGCCGATCCGGCCAAGCTCGGCGTGGGCGGCTGGTCCTATGGCGGCATCATGACCAACTACGTGATCACCAAGTCCGGCGACCGCTTCAAGGCGGCCATCTCCGGCGCCAGCGAAGCGCTCTACGTCGCCAATTACGGCCACGATCACTACCAGAAGCTGTGGGAATGGGAGCTCGGGCTGCCCTGGGAGGCACGCGCGCTGTGGGAAAAACTCTCCCCTTACAACCAGGTGCAGAAAATTGTGACGCCCACGCTCTGGATCGGCGGGGAGAAAGACTGGAACGTCCCCATCATCAATTCCGAGCAGATGTATCAGTCCATGAAGCGGTTAGGGCGGACCACGCAACTGGTGGTCTACCCGGGAGAGCACCACGGCATCTCAAAGCCGTCGTACCTGAAGGATCGCTTCGAGCGCTACCTGGCGTGGTATGGGCAGTACATCAAGGACGAGGCACCGCCGAAAAAGGCGGACTAGCGCGGTCAGTTGATTTCGAGAGGCGTGAGCTTTCCGTCCTTCTTCACGCCGAGGCGGATGGGACGCGGCGGGCCTTTCTTCGGCACGGTGACCTCGACCCAGAGTTCTTCGCCTTGCGCGCGCCGCGAGGGATCGGCGATGTGCTCCGGAATGAAGTAGGCGACAGGCTCGTAGAGCACCACGGGCGCTATTCTTGGCGGACTGGGCAGGAGCAATCGGAGACCTGTTCGCTTATCCGTTCGCAGTGCGGTGAGCTGGTTGTTCTCTACACTTAATTCGACGTCTTGATCCCACCACCGTTTCAGGTCCACTTCCTTGTTCCGGCCGGGGCTCCATTTTTCGATCACTTCCAGACGAAGCTGAACGTATCGCCCGCGGATGGGCAGGTCGGGACCTACCGGCGCGGTTTTGACCCACACGCGCGGGCGCGTGGCGCGGTCGTAGAGCATTTTCCCAGCGAGGCTCAATACCAGGGCGATCTGCAAGACTGCGAGGAGCACACCTCTGTAAAGAGGCTTCATGATGCACCTCGATCGAGACGTGCGACCAGGCGGCGCCGCGTGCGCTCGAGGAACCAGCCGCCCACCAGGAACATCACGCCCAGCCCCATCAGCGTGTTGGCGCGGCCCAGCTTGTCCATGACGCTGGCGAAGTAGAAGGTGATAACCGTGATGGCAAAACCGGCGACGCCAAGATTGATGCGCTCTTCGCGCTCTTCGTAGAGGCCCCAGGCCACCATCCCCACGGAACCCAGCAAACACCAGAGATAGATCCCCAACTGGTGCCAGAAATATACTAGCCCGGAACCCAATGCCTCCCATCTTTCAGGCCACACGCCGAGGACCAGAACCCACCCAGCCGCCAACACAGCCTGCCTTGCTCCACGGCGGCGAAGAAAAAGAGCGAGGGCGAGTGGGAGCGCATACGCCAAAGCCCATCCGAGCGCGAGCAGACCAGCGGACGCTTGCGCGGTACGCCCCCAGCTGTACCAATTCCCTGTGGCAGCGAAGACCGCAGGAATCAGCGCAATGCCGCCAATCCAAATCAGGGCTTTCTGCACCGCGCCGACCTTTTCCTTGCCGGCAGCAGTGAAGTACACGATGGCCAGAAGCAGTTCGCCTTGCAAGATGATGCGCTGGGCGCCGATCATCCGTTCCGTAGCGACTGCCCATTCGGCGAAGAGCCAAATGGGAGTTAGTACGGCGGCCATCGCGGCGTGGGGCCAATCGCGGAATAGCATCCAGCCGAGCCAGGCTCCGGCAGCCCAGAGCAT
The DNA here is from genome assembly GCA_016179005.1 of Acidobacteriota bacterium. Classification (GTDB taxonomy): domain Bacteria; phylum Acidobacteriota; class Terriglobia; order Acidiferrales; family UBA7541; genus JACQDE01. The sequence continues at coordinate 1,767 of JACOSF010000255.1, forward strand.
GAAGCCGCCCGGCCAGTGTTCTTCGAGGTTGAAGATCTGCCCGGAGAGAAAGATCGCGGCGCCGAGCGCTGCCGTGCCCACAGCGTGCAGCACGGTAGCGAGCGTGGAAAAGCGCTGCGCCATGACTGCTCCACCCAAGTGCAACACTGCCACCATGGCAAGGACGACGGAGAAACGGCCGAGGGACGACAGTTCATCCCAATGCGCGGCTACGAACAGCAAAATTCCCGCAGCCAGAAGCAGTCCGCCGAATGCGAGCGCCAAACGCACCTGCCAGCGAAAGCTCTGCGGCTTCTCGCGCTGCGCTTCGAAGGCGCGGATGCGCTCGGCGGCAGCGGCGTCCAGCAAACCGGCGCCCAGCCAGCGTTCGAGAGCAGATTTCCAGTCGGCTGCCACAGAGTGAGCGGGAATCCAAGGAATGAAATCGAGAGACAGGGCCGATTGGGGATGCCCGCGGTGCGGAGGCTACCACACAATGACGCCGGACGTTCAATGAATCTAGCGACATTTCGCAGGGGAGAGGAGGTTAGGCAGACTGAAGATTTGAGGTGTGGGACCCAGCCAAGTTCTATTCGATGGCTCGACGCCAGCCTTATAGCGCGGTGATTCCATGGCTTTAAGCTGCATTCCCAAGGATGCTTCCAGCTGACCGGTCCTGCTGTACTTTTGCGGCAAAGTATGGTAAGTTATTGGTGCGTTTGGCTCTTGTAATTCCTTTTGACCTGTTCAAATGGGCTGCAGGGCGAACCTGCGGCCTTTTGTGTTTGGGGCACAAGGCGAACAAGAAGCGCAACGCAAAATTGGCCGCGCGAGGCAACCGCGCGTGGCTTCATCAAGAGGAACAGCATTGAGAGAACAAGGAACAGTAAAGTGGTTCAACGCCAGCAAGGGCTACGGATTCATCCAGCGCCAGTCCGGTGAGGATGTTTTCGTGCACTTTTCCGCCATTCAGTCGGAAGGGTACAAGACGCTCAATGAAGGCCAGGCGGTTGAGTTCGAAGTGAAGACGGGCCCCAAGGGCCTGCAAGCCGAGAACGTCGTCGGCCTCTAGCAAGCCCAAGGGGGAGGCCGCCCGCGCGGCCACCCCATGTTTCAGATTTCTTCCCCCATTCTTCCTCGTCGCTGAAGAGTCTGGAGTAGGAACGGAACGCGCGAGGATTGGTGCCCGCCAAAAGGAGGCGTCATGCGTTCACTTGGTGAAGGACAGCAGCTCAAGCACGACACGTACGGGCTGGGAGTCGTGACCCAGTCGGACAACGAGCGCACCACGATTGATTTTGACGACCACGGAAAAAAACTTTTTGTGACCAGCCTGATGACAGCGGAATTGATCGGCGAAGCGCCGGCCGTTCCCCCGCGCCGCCGCCGCCGCAAGGTGGCCGTGCGCAAGGCCGTGGCTGTCGCCGCCGGCAAGCCGTAACCCGCACAGCCCGGATTTGGAATCCGCAAGACCCCGGCTTACAATGGCGGGGTCTTCTGCTTTTTGGGGCACACGATTTCCGAGGAGGAATTCATGGCGGAGCAAATCAGTCAGAACTACTCGAACCACGCGCGCAAGCTGCCGCCGCTGTACATTGCGGCGTCGCTGGTCCTTGCCATCAATGTGCTCTGGACGATATACGTGGCCGTGCGGAATCTGTCTATCGGGTCCGTGCTGCACATTTTCTTCGCGGCATCGCTGGTGGTTTTGTTCGTGTTTTCCCGCACCTTTGCTCTGTCTGTGCAGGACCGCGTCATCCGGCTCGAGGAACGCATGCGCCTGGAGCGCCTGCTCCCCGCAGAGTTGCGCCCGCGCATCGGCGAATTCACCGTGAAACAGCTCGTCGGCTTGCGCTTTGCCAGCGATGCCGAGCTTCCCGCGCTGGCCCGCGAGGTCCTCGACGGAAAGCTCAAGGAACTCGACGCCATCAAGCGTGCCGTGAAGGACTGGCGCGCGGACTGGCAGCGCGCCTAGAAGGCACCCGCCCGCAAACTGCACGTGAAGGAGAGATCCTTCGTCCCGATTAAAAGCATCGGGACTCAGGATGACACGATTGAAGAAAAGCGTTACGGGCAGGTGCCGCCGGTCACGAACCAGCACTTCGTGAATTCCGACTGCTTTCGGGAGACCCAGGAATGAGACACGGAAAGAGAATTCTCGTACTTCTCGGCGCGGCCGCCCTGATGGCCGCCGTTCCTCCGGCGCGGGCGCAAGCGCCGGCCGGACCGGACCGCAGCCTTGAAAAAGTCAAGATTGACCCCCAGGGCGCGCCGCCGCCCGTGCCCATCGCGGAAATCATCCAACAGTTTGCGGCGAAGGAATCGGAATTCCGCGTGGCGCGCGGCGAATATACGTACACGCAGACCGTACTGGTGGAGGACCTGGGCAGCTATGGCGAAAAGCAGGGCGAGTACCGCGTGGTGAGCGACATCATTTTTACTCCCGAGGGAAAGCGATACGAAAAAATCACCTACGCCCCGCCCAGCTCGCTCAAGTCCATCGGCATGACGCCGGAAGACGAAAGAGACATTGCCAATGTTTTTCCGTTCGTCCTGGGCACGGAAGATTTGCCCCATTACGACGTGGAATACCTGGGGCGCCAGCCGATTGATGAAATTGGAACCTATGTTTTCAGCATCCGGCCGAAGCAGATCGAACCGGGGCAGCGCTATTTTCGGGGCACGATCTGGGTGGACGACCGCGACTTGCAGATCGTGAAGTCGTTTGGGAAATCCGTGCCGGATAATCCCAAGAAGGGGCCGGAGAATCTCTTTCCGATATTCGAAACGTGGCGGGAACAAATTGACGGGAAATACTGGTTCCCGACGCTGACGCGCGCCAACGACACGTTGCACTTCAAGGGCGGCGACGTCCGCATTCGCATCTCCGTGCGCTACTCCAATTACAAGCGATTCAAGAGCACCACGCGGATCATCAGCACCGAGCCCATCAAGCCTGAAGAAAAGAAGCCCCCGCAGCGGTGACAGCGCGCTGCGAGGGCTGGTTGTAAGGCCGTGCGGAGTTCAGTACAGGACTGCGCCGTTTACGGTCATCTTCTCTATTTTGAAATCTTGATAGACTCGCGCCGCGCCTTCCGGGCCGATGTTGGGATGCTGAAACTCCACGCCGATCGTCTTCACGTCCGGGGTGATTAACGATTCTCCATTCAAGCGCCGCGGAAAGATCAACTCAAACTCCAGGCCTCCGCCTTTTGCCGCGACGTACTTGAGCGGGGACACGCGCTTTCCCGTCGACGTGGTCAGATACGCCTCGATGGGCACGGTTCCCTCCGGGTAATTCGACTGCCAGAAGCGCATCAATTCCCGTTCGTCATTCTGGATGTTGGTGCCGTAAAGAACGTGGACGACAATCACGTCGTCATACTTCCGCAATAGGAAGGTCTCGGTGGAGGCATCGAAGTTCTTTTTTTCGCCCGCGCTCATCTTGTCGTACTTATTGCGGAACTGAAGGTCACGGATGAACGCCTGGCGCACGGGCAGCGCCGAGCGAAGCTGGATGACATAGAAAATCTGCTGCTCCGTTTCCCGGGTGTCTCCCTTGGTGGGCTGGCCGAAACGATCCTGGGCCACGTGCGTGCGGTACCACTTATGCGCCCAGGGAGAATCCTCCTGCATCTTCTTGCATTCGTCCTTGGACCACGTTTGCCATTGCTTCTTTTCCCAGAACCCCTGCGCGGTGGCGGCCGCGGCCCACACACTGAGTGCCAGCAGCGCCAGTGAAATATTCCGTGCTTTCATAGAGTTCTCCCTCTGGTTACCCATTGACGTATTGTGCCGGTCAACCGTTACACGGGCCAAGCCGGAGTTCACCAGCGCGGCGCATTAACTTTTTTCTTCGCCGGAACCCTTGCCATCGCGGTGCAGTGTCACCGAAACCCGTTCGACCTGCGTCGCGAACCGCCGCACCTCCGCCACCAGCGCTGCCGGCCAATGTGCATTTTCGAGCGCATGCGCCAGCGCCGCGGTGTCCAGTTCGGAGATTTCCTCCCATTTCCCCGCTCCCTTGAGCAGAGCCTCGAGCGCCGCGCGTTCCTCCTCGCGCTTGCCTGGAAACTTTTCCGCTTCGCTCAGGCGGACGGAGAGCTGCGCGCCGCTGCCCTGAATAATACGCAAGTTTCGTTGCCGCGCAAAGGCAATTACCTGTTCCTTCAATTGTTCGAGGCGCAACTCGAGGGTGTCCCTTTCGAACTTGATTTTGGTGTATTCGTCCGCCAGCCGCACGCCGTCGTCCGCTTTGAACTGCGCCGGCGGCAGCGCGAGGACCGAATCGGGGTGCTGCCAGAGCGGGCAGTCCGGCTTGTACTCGCACCAGTCGCAGAGATTGCTGCGTTTGCCATCGAACCGCGTGGTTTGCTCCACGCGATCAATCAGCTCGATGGTCTGATGCCGGAGTTGGACCAACTGTTGGGCGGTGCGGCACGAGCGCTGCGTCTCGCGAAACGCGACGTAGTGCCAGATCAGCTCCACGCCGCGCGCTTCCGGCCACTGCCGCTGGACACCGATCTGGTAGAGCGCGAGCTGGCGGTCGGCGTCGGCTTTCTCCTGTGCCGGCAGGGTGCGGCTGGTCTTGTAGTCGTGGATTTCGATGGTGCCGTCGGCACGCCGGGCGATGCGGTCCACGTAGCCCTGCAATTGGTACTTCCCCTCCCCGTCGAGAGGAAACGTCAGGTGCACTTCAGTGCCCAGCGTCTGGCTCTGCCGGAAGGGCGCGTTCCGCTCGTAGAAGTTGCGAATGCACTTCGTGCCGTAGTCGAAGTAATTCTGCTCGGTCATGCTCGCGCGGACGATGCGCACGTGCGGCCCCCACGCTTGCTTCCACCGCGCCGCGAAAAAGTCGAGCAGCTCGTCCAGCGTGTCCAGCTTTTCCAGTTGCAGATCGTCGTAGAGCTTTCGCAAGACCTCGTGGACCAGCCCGCCGAGAAAAGCCTCCACGCCCTGCTCCGCCTTTTTGATCCCGTCAATGTAGCGGAACTTGTACTTCAGCGGGCAGTTCTCAAAGGTTTCCAGCCGGGAATGAGAATAGACGGGCATCCGATTGCGTCGGGGCGAAACGCGCCCTCTGGCTATCGTATAGCGCAGAGAGTCGCTGTGCGCAAGCGATCCGAGAAGAGGAGCGCCAAGCGCTCTTCCGGGAGTTAGAATCGTACCGCGTACCGGGCTCAAAAGTTGCCATGTTCAAACATGCTGGCATTGCGGGTTTCTGGCTTCTGCTCACGCTCGGCGCGAATCCTGTAGCGGCAACGGCGGACTCGCCGGCGCAGCTCCGGGGAAAAGTGGCGGACGACCGGCTTCTTTCGCCTTGTGGACCAGGCGGTGCAACTCCAGGAAGGCGCGAACGAAGCCGCTTTCACGTTGAGCCACGAGTTCGAAATCCACGAGACCGTCGAAGTGCATTCCTCCACCACGCGCATCGAGCCGCAGGAAGCGGCGCATCAGAAAACGCTGGTCGCCCACGAAATCCGCGACATCCCTGTCCCCGGCTCTCATGACCTGCGGAATACTCTGCCCGCGCTGCCAGGAGTGTTGCTCGACCATTTCGGCCAGTTGCACGTGGCCGGCGCCCGCGCAGGACAAACTGAATTCCTGCTCGATGGATTCGAGATCGGCAATCCAGCGACGGGCGAGCTGACCGTGCGCGTGAACGTGGACACAGTTCGCGCCATGACAGTGGAGACCGGACGCTATGGCGCGCAATACGCACATGCCGGCGCGGGCGTGGTGGCGCTGGACACGACGGCCGGCGACAACCGCTGGCGCATCGGCACAACAAACTTCATCCCCGACCTCAATCTAGAGCGCGGCGTGCATTTCGGAAACTGGTATCCCCGCTTCACGTTTTCCGGTCCGCTCAGGAAGGGCAAGGCGTGGTTTTCCGACGCCGTCAGCATCCAGCACTCCTTCGATCTGGTCCGCGAGCAGCCGCGGGGCGCCGACACGACAACCCAATGGGCCGGCGACAACCTGCTTCGCGCGCAGATCAACTTGACGCCAACGAACGTCCTGCAGGGCAGCTTCCTCTACAACCGTTTGAGCGGGAGCCACCTGGGCTTGGGGCCCTTTGCGCCACTCTCGACGACGATCGACGCAGAGGTGCGCCGCTACTTCGTTTCCGTCAAGGATCAGATTTCCCTGAAGAGAACGCTGATCGAACTGGGAGCCGCCGCCGAAAACCGGCACGCGGAAATTCTGCCAATGGGCGCGGCGACGTACGTGATTATGCCAAGCAGCGTGTCTGGAAATTTTTTCGAGACGCGGCGGCAGGGCGTGCGCCGATGGCAGACGATGGGAAGCATGATTCTGCCGTCGCGCCACTGGCACGGATCCCATGATGTTCAGGCGGGCATGAACCTAGCGGCGACTGCCTTCACGCAATCTGCCGCGCGGAATCCCATCGAGTTTCAGCGTGCGGACGCCACGCTCTCGCAGCGCTCGACCTTTTCCGGGCCCGCGCAGTTACGCCTCACCAACACTCAGCTGGGCGCCTACGCGCAGGACTCCTGGCGAATCGCCCACGCATGGGTAGTGCAAGCGGGCCTTCGCGTGGATTGGGACCGGCTCATCCAGCGCGCGGTTGTGCAGCCGCGCATTGCGGCAAACATTCTTCCCTTCCGCGACGAGCGCACCAAGCTGTCCGTAGCCTGGGGAATGTACTATCAGCCGATTGACCTGGCCTTGTGGGGGCAGGGATTTGATCAGCGACAGAACGACGTGTTCTTCGATGCCACGGGAACGGTTCCTGTGCTGGGCCCCGTTGT
>JACOSF010000251.1 GCA_016179005.1 Acidobacteriota bacterium
ACGGGCATATCCCAGCCGCCAAAGTCGACCATCTTGGCCCCGAGGCGTCGGTGGGTGGCGTGGAGCGCGGTTTTTCGCAGTTCAGAAGTGGCCGGAGTCGTCACAGAAGAATCTCAGCGATTGCGGCAAGCAGGCGAAAGTAACATGCGCTCCAGGGAGTGTCAAGGAAACGCCCGCCAGCGCAACGAACCGCGCGCGGGTAACTTGCGGCTTGTCGCCACGTGACGCGTGGAATATAGTTGGGACGGAGGACGCCATGCGAGGCAAGGAAGTCGTCTGCATGCAGTGCGACCAGCCCGAGCGCGCCTGCACGTGCGACAAGTTTTGCTACATGTGCAAAGGCGAATTCGGCGTCCGCCTTTGCGAAGACGGTCTCTACTACTGTCCCGATTGCCGCGAGGCGTGCGACATCCGCGTTGCGGAGAGCCATGGCTAAGGAACTAACCCGGGCCGAATTCCGCTTCTCTCCCGACGCGGACATGGTCCTCGGTGTCGTCGCTGCCGCGGAACATTTCGGCCAGCGCAAGCACCTCGATGATGCCGCCGTGCAGTCCCTGATGCGCGCCACGCAGGACGCCTGCCAGAGCACCTTCAAGCTGCTTTCCGGCGACTCCCCTGCGCTCGGCGTGGTGATTACCGAGTTCGACGACCGCATCGAGATGACCATCGAGCATCAGGGCGAAGCGCTGCCCACGGCCGGCCTCGACACATTTTTGGACGCCGTGGCCGAAGAGGCTTCGCCCGGCGAGCTTTCCGGCTTCATGCTGATGACGCTGGTGGACCGCGTGCAGTATCAGACGGTCGCCGGCACGCAGCGCATGACCCTCGTCAAGAACGTCCCCTCGGCATTCCCGAAACAGTAAGCCCGCCATTTGTTGTTTGGATTGAAAGATGGTGAGGATTGGCCTGTGTAGTCTGCGCCAACCTGGTCCCGGCGCCCTACATCTTCACCGCAAAGGTATTTCGCCGTAGCAACGCCTGCATCGTTTCATCGGAAAGATTCATCTGCACGTTCATACGGTCGCCGCGCGGCGTCACCTTGATTTCGTCGAGTGTTTTCGCCAGGTCCGGATTGTCGGGGTTTTCTTGGTAGCGCCGGTAGAGCAGTCCGGCCTGCAGCAAGGACGAAAAAAGATTGGCGTCGTCCGGCGTTTCGCACACCGCTTGGAAGCGCGCATCGATTCCGCGATCCGCCTGGATGGAGATCGTCAGGGCGCGCATCTTGGCGATGAGCTTGGGCGCGTCGGGGAACTGTGCCGCTTCGGGCACCAGCTGCTGCATGGCCAGGCGGGTGTAACCCTGGTCCAGCACGGCCCACACCAGGCCGCGCCCGTTCACTTCGTCAATCAGCGGAAAGATCTTGTCGTTGCGCAGCAGGCTTTCCTCCGCGCCGAAGCGGACTTCGATCAATTTCTCGAGGATGGCGCGGTGTCCGAAGGCCGCCGTGTTGGAGTCCACGAAAAAGAAGAAAATATCGCTCGGCCCCACGCCGCTGCCGAAGGCGAACAGCGTATAGCCGCGGAACTTCGCCGTGGGCAGCTTCTGTTGCTTGAAGTAGGCTTCGGCGGTTTCCGGCGCGTACTCCCCGAGCGCAACGCCGACAATCTGCTCGCCTGTCTCCGGCGTCGGCGCCGCCACACCCCACACCACTTCGTTCACCTGCCGCTCGGGGTCAATCCCCGCCGAAGCAAGAAACGCTTCGAACTGCCGGAACCGGCTGGGCAGCATCTGCTCTTTGAGCTGCGCGTACCAGCCGAACTTCCGCGCCGACTTCAAGTCCGCGTACGCAAATTCGCCGACGTCTTTGGGGAAGAGTCCGATGATGTTCGGCTGAACGGTGCCTGCCGCCGCGCGGGCGGGCGCCATCACGGCCGCGAGTGCCAGCACTGCTGCCACCAGAATTGCTTTGTGTTTGCGCATCACTACTTTGAACCCGATTCGCGGCGCGGGGTTGTGTGCGATTTCATCCTGCCGCCACCGGGCTTCCCGCGAGCCTGGCGTCCAGTTCCGCCGCCTTCGCTTTCATCTGTGCTGCAAACGCGGCGTCGGTCAGCGACGCCACGTTGATGGACACATTCTCGAGCGCGCCGCGCACCGCTGCGGCGGCCATCAGCCGCCCGACGCGCAGGTCCGAAATCATGGCAGCGCCGCAAATGGATTCCAGTTGGCCGAGCTGTTCATAAACGGCCAGCGCGGCCTCGGCTACCTGCATGGGCACTTCGGCGGCGCCCTTCGTGGCCTGTTGAATGGCTTCTTCGCGGCTGGCCTGATCCGGCGGAGTTTCCTTCGGCAGTTTGAACGCGGCCAGCACGGCATCGTAGGAGGCGGCGTCGCGGTCAATCGCGTTCGCCAGCGCGGCGGCGGCTTGGCGCAATTCCTCGATCGCCGAGCTCAACTGATCCACAAATGCCGCCTGCGATTTCTTCTTGCGCGAGAGCCCCGCAACCATTTGCCCCAGGCTTGCGGCCAGCGCTCCGGCCAGCGCGGAAACGCTGCCCCCGCCCGGCGTCGGCGTCGCCTCGGCCACCGCTTCGAGAATCGGTTGCGCCAGCGCCGCGAATCCTCCTTGGCTATCCCCCTCCGCGCGGTGCGCCGCGGCCAGCGAAGCGGCCAGGCGGTTTTCCAGCACCTGCATCGGAGAGAAGTTTTCCAGTTGCAGATAGAAATCGGCGGTGAGCTCGATGGCGCGCGTCGGAACCAACCCGACAATTTCGCTGCCCAC
>JACOSF010000054.1 GCA_016179005.1 Acidobacteriota bacterium
CGGAGAGAAATCCATACTCGCGACGCCCCGGCCGCGCCGCCAGGCGCGCCGCCACCTCGAACTGAATCACGATGTGGATGGACTCAATCGCGCCGGCGTGCTCGAACAGCCGCCGCAGGATCGGCGACGTAATGTAGTACGGCAGGCTGCCGTACACGCGGACGCGCTCCGCGCCGGGGCATAGGCCCAAATGTTTCAAATCGAGCGCGAGCACGTCGCCGGAGTGCACTTCCACGTTGGGCTGTTCTTCCGCCAACCGCTCGAGAGCCGCTACCAGCGGCGCATCCAGCTCGATGGCCATTACACGCCGCGCCGTGCGCGCCAACTCACGCGTCATTTCGCCGTGGCCCGCACCGATTTCGAGCCACACCTGGTCCGGATGCACGGCGAGGCTGCGCAAAATGCGCGCGCGCCACGCTTCATCCTTGAGAAAGTGTTGTCCCAATCGTTGCGGAGCCATGTGCGCGCCTGAGTGTAGCAATTCTGCGCCTGCGCGGCACGCGCCGCTTCTCCTTGACGAATTTTCCGCCATTCAGTACCGTTGACTGTTTGAATTTCTGACGATGAAGATTCTGTTTGTATCCCCGGAAGGTTTACCGTTCTCAAAAACCGGCGGCCTCGGCGACGTGGTCACGACGTCGCTGTGGTTCTTCCTCGCTATCGCGGCACGCGCGTCTCGACCGTCCTGGTTCCCAGCCTGACCATTCCCATGGGCGACACGCTGCGTTTTCCGGCGGTCGCCGACGGCGCAGTCCTCCACGGCGTGCGCTATTTTTTCGTGGACGATCCCGAGTACTTCGACCGCGATGGTCTGTACACCGTTCGCGGCGCCGATTATGCGGACAACGGCGAGCGCTTTGTACTCTTCAGCAAAGCCACACTGGAAATTGCCAAGCAGGTGTGGCGGCCGGACGTGATCCACTGTCACGACTGGCAGACAGCATTGGTGCCGGTGCTGCTGCGTTCGCTGTACGCGGGCGACCCGCTGCTGCGCGGGCTGCCGGTAGTCTTCACCGTGCACAACATGGGCTATCACGGCACGTTCGACCGCGGCCTGCTGGCCCGCGCTGGATTGCCCGCCAGCCTGTTTGACATCAAGGCGCTGGAATTTTACGGCCGCGTGAATCTGCTCAAGGGCGGGCTGCTTGCCGCCGACTGGATTACGACAGTGAGCCCGCACTACGCGCAGGAGATCATGACGCCGGAGTTCGGCCACGGCCTCGACGGCGTGGTGCGCGACCGCACTGGCCGTGTCTCCGGCATTCTCAATGGCGCGGACTATTCACTGTGGAGCCCGGAGAACGACGACTTCATCGCCGCAAAATATTCTGCCAAGGATCTCTCCGGCAAGGCGCTGTGCAAGAAAGATCTGCTGCGCGAATTCAAAATGCCGGTGCAGAGCGCGGAACGCCCGCTGATCGGCATCGTCTCGCGTTTTGCGGACCAGAAAGGCTTCGACCTGTTTGCGAAGGTGGGCAGCGAGATGCTCCGCGAAGACCTGGCGCTGGCCGTGCTGGGAACCGGCGAACCGAAATACGAACGCTTCCTCCGCGCGCTGGCGTCGCACTTCCCCGGGAAGATGGGGCTGCGCATTGGTTTCGACAACGCGCTGGCCCACCGCATTGAGGCCGGCGCGGACATGTTCCTGATGCCCTCGCGCTACGAGCCCTGCGGCCTCAATCAAATTTACAGCCTGCGCTACGGCACGGTGCCCATCGTTCGCGCCACCGGCGGGCTGGATGATACAGTAGAACCCTTCGAGCCCTTTTCGGGGAAGGGAACGGGCTTCAAGTTCGCGGACTACGACGGCCGCGCGTTGTTGACCGCCGTACGCACCGGGCTCGAAGTGTTTCGCGATGCGAAGGCCTGGCGACGTCTGCAACTGAACGGCATGGCCAAAGATTTTTCATGGAACGCTTCCGCGGCGGAGTACGCGCGCCTTTATGAGACGGCGCTCAAGGCAAGAATCCCTCGCGCGCCGGAAGCATCCAATTAACTCCGGCTTGTCCCGCTCTGCGGGATCGGCCCTCTAATGAAAGGGAACTCATGGCAGACAACGTGAACGCAGTCAATGACGGAAACTTTCAGTCAGAAGTGATTGAGGCCAGCAAGAACCAGCCGGTGATGGTGGACTTCTGGGCGGAGTGGTGCCGCCCGTGCCACATGCTCGCGCC